>CAURKK010000168.1:0-2516 GCA_963525505.1 uncultured Gemella sp. | reverse complement strand
TTTTAAACTATCTTTTTGTAATATTTTTCTCACTACTCTTAAGTTAATGACATTGAGTAAATACAGGGTTTTGTGGCGTTTTTATATATGGTTTAAATACAAGATGAGCATATTATAATCATTTTTTAGGGATGTTGCTGACTGAATTTGCAACACGTTTTTCATTTGTTGCTGGTGTAGTATAGTAACGTTGTTCCAAACCATATAAAAGGTATTTCATATCTTCTTCAGTTTTGATTGTAAATGCTGTACCATCAAAATTTAATTGAGGATAGTACTTGTTTGTGTATTGAAAAATGACCTCTTTTTGCTTTTTATTGAGTTTATTGAAATTTTCAATTGCTATAGCTATACGTTGTCGGTTTACCTTTCCGACTTTTTCAACGCTATATTCTTCATCTGTATGAATAAATTCTTGCTCTAGAAAATCCGCTACCTCTTCTTTAGTAGCTTCTCTATAAAGAACTTCTATACCCACAAATATTGGAGCAATTGTTTCAAGCTTACGAAAGTAGAGTGTGTCTTCTTCTATAATGTAAATTGCATCTGCATTATCAGATAAAACGATTTGCTTAGGAGTTTCTTTCACAGCAATTTCATCCCCAAGAATAAGAACTTTTTTTCTTTCGAGGACGCTATGTTTGAATACTCTTTGGAAATAATAAACAGTATTGTCTTGAAAAGCACAGAGATATGTAACATTACAGGGATCTGCTTTAGTAAGAAGTTTATAAGGTGTAGTATCAAACTTATCTTTTATGAGTTCGATACAGAAATCTTTCTTTGAAAAGTTGCTAACTGAATACCATTCATCATCTTCTAACTTATATGCTGGCGTATATTCATGATGATTTTTTAAGTCGATAGGCAAGCTATAGAAGACGGTATTGTCTGCAATTACTTTACGATATTTTTCTTTGCGGTCATTTACTTTAGCAATTAAATAATTCATTAATCATCCTCCCTATCAATAAAGGTGTAGTCATTAATTCTTTTTTAAATTGTTAAAAGAGATATTGTCGCAAACTCGTATTTCACGTTTGCTGATTATAAATATCTTCATATTTTTTGAATTTGTCACATAGTAAAATTTATATCCTAAAATTAGAAATAAAGGATTATAGTATAGGGCCTGCGAACAGAAAACAAATAGAAAAAGAATCGAAAATACAAAGAGTAGCGTTAAATTATCTTTTGTAGGAATACTGAGCGCTACAAAAAAGTAGCCGAGATAACTTGGGAGATAAGCGTCGTTTGCTAACTCAATTCCAAGAATATCGCCTTTTATGCAGTCATTTGACAGAAGACAGCTAAGTTTTATACAAATATAGGCTAAGCATAATGGGATTAGTGCATATAAAATAGTAGTGTAGCTACCAATGTTTTCTATCCATGTTTTCTCTTTTACAAAATATACCATCAATAATAAAATAATCGAATTGACAGTTAGCAAAACTCGATATATTAATTTAATCATTGCTATCTCCTTTCTTGAAAATATAGGACTATAATTTTAGGAGAGTATTAATAATTTCTCCACTGAATTGATGGCTCAAAACGACCACCGTCATTGCAAGTAAAAGGCAAATTCAATTTCTGCTCAAAATACTCTTCAGTCGATATTTTACCCTTTTGTCGCTCATCAAAGTGGTATGCCCACTCACACATAAAATCGTTAATCAGGCTATAGTTAAAGGCTAAGGAAACAGGTGGGAAAATGCTGTCATAGTTTCGTTATATTTTCTATATATTATGCGATTGTCATCTGTATCAGAATATTTCTCTAATTGAAATACATAAAGCGAATTAGCTGTAGCTTCTTCCATCCAGAATAAGTCAAACATAAAATGTTCAGCTTTCCCAAAATCTTCACCATAGTAAATATGGAAATAATTACAGTTGAGAGCTATGGACATTGCAATAGCAGTGTATTTTTTTGGAATACATTACAGCTTTCGTACTGTGCAATGCGAACCGCAGCGCTTTTTGAAGGAAAACCAACGGAATTCCCTAAATCTTTCTGTGTCATTTTTCTAAAATCTCGTATGCGTTTTATGCGTTCTCCAATTTACATTGCATTCACCTTTCTTTCAATCCAAGTACAATCACTTGACAATCTATATACAGATAATATTATTATATCATAATACTTAAAATAAAGCAGATAAACTTAATAAAAAGCATTAACAAAATAGATAAATATAACAGTATTTAAATAAATATATTTAATAAGATAAATCTGAAGAAATTAAAAAAGCTTAATACATGATGAAAAAGAATTTAGCAGTACATACTTAACAGAAATAAATAAGAAATACTCCGAGGGAGAAGCTGGGATTATTACAGAGAATTTCAATCATTATGGATTTTTTTGACAATAAATTTTTCACTTAAAGGTCTTGTGGAATAGAATGAATTAAATTTCACGCTTAAAGACACAATTCTACTTTCGAGAGGTGTAATTTTTCTTTCCGATATAGTAGTATTACTTCAAAGGAAGGAGGTAATAGTATGGA
>CAURKK010000167.1:0-2532 GCA_963525505.1 uncultured Gemella sp. | reverse complement strand
AAATGTATATTACTAATTACTATGATTGTACACATAATATGAAAGTATGCCAATAAAGACTCTTATAGTTCAACATCAAGGAGCTCTCAAAATGATTTTTGATTTCATAATTTTTTCATTATATAATAAATATATTAAAGTCAATCTGGATATATGATAAAGAAGGTAGTAAAAATGTCTAAATTTATTTGTCCATACTGTAATAATGCTGTGGCCTTAACTGAAGAAACGTTTACAGAATACAAAATAACTCATAAAAATGCTTATATAGCAAAACAAGTTACACTTACTTTTCCAAATATTAACGAAAAACAATATTTAACAATCTATAATAATTACGTGAAACCAAGTTATTTAGATAACCTAGCAACTCCTATCATAACTATATTGGCTTATAAATGCCCTAATTGTGATAAAGAAACTTATAAATTAATAGCCAAAAATAACGATGGTAATTCTTCTAATACTATACCTATAATTCCAAATTCTTTGGCAAGAGACTATAGTAATGTAGTTCCCTCTCATATCCAAGAAGACTATAGCGAAGCATATGCTATATTACATCTTAGTCCTAAAGCTTCTGCTACCTTATCTAGACGTTGCATACAGAGCATGATCCGTGATTACTGGAAGGTTACAAAGAAAACACTATATCAAGAAATTGAGGCAATAAAACCTAATTTAAATACACTTCAGACTGAAGCTATAGATGTTTTACGAGAGATAGGAAATATTGGTGCCCATCCAAATAAAGATATTAACACCATCATCGACATTAATCCTGAAGATGCGGAAAAACTAATAAAGCTAATAGAGTATTTTATTAAAGAATGGTACATTGCAAAATATGAACAAACTAAGCTTTTAAAAGATGTAAAAAGCTTAGGTGAATCAAAAAAATCTAATCAATAAAATTGTGAGATTATTTCAACTTAGACTACAAATGGATAATTTTCATTTTCCATACCTACAAAACTACAAACAATTCTATAAATATACTAATATCTGTCCCCTTAGTGCACTTCAGACTTAATTTGCATATCTATCTTAAAAGGAGATTCTGTATCTCTTTATCATATACAATCTTCATTAAAACCTATCCTTTGTCATTTAGTTTTTTATAAATTTTTATAATTATAAAATCTATTTGATATAGTCAATTAAATAGGAGGATATTATAATGAACAAAATAATAAACAATCCTTTATTACCACAAAAAATTTCTTTTAACCTAAAAGGTGGACTAAACAGCGAATATCCTTTGGATTTACGCGCAACTGCATCATTTTTACTCTATTTCCAACATTTAATAGATAAAAGTTATTGTACTATTAATAATATCGATCGTATCCGACCAAACAAAAATAATGTATATAAGGTTGTTGTAAAAGACTTCACAGTTGGTTCTTTATCATCTGATTTGATGCTAATTGTTGAAGGTGCAAGACTTACCCTTCCTCTATTAGGGTTATCTACTCCTGAGTCAATCTGGACATACACTTGTTACGCATGTGAATTAGCTTCACGCTTCTTTAATGGTTTAAAATCTAACACGCAACCCAAAATAGAAATTAATGGAAATAATAACACGGTTATTTATACGGATAATACCGGAGCTAAAATAGAATACCCTCAAGAAACGTATGAGATTGCTAATAAATCTATCCCTACATATAGAAAACTTTCACAAACCATGGTAAATGGTTCATTCTCAGAATTTAAAGCACACAATGAGTCAAATAATGCTCCTCCAATATTTTTTAGCAGTGAATCTGCAGACCTTTATAATGAGCAAACAATGGTCGACGAAACACCAGAAATAATTCAATGCAATATAATTCGTTTTGACAAAGAAACCCGTACGGGAAAACTTAGACTATTAGATAATAACTGTGGAGATATTAATTCCGAATTACCCTTCCAAATCATTGGTAATCAAGATAGTTCTCCTTATATAGCAGCGATGAATAGAGATGAAATATCTATGAACTGTATACGAGAAATCTCATATGCTTCATTAAAACCCAAAATAACTCGTTTACAAATAATATCTTTGGTAACAACTGAGCACCTTTAATTGATTTTATAAAAACTTAATGTATTATAGTTAAATACTTAGTAAAAAGCATATACTATATAATACTTAGAAATCACCTTGCTTAAGTACAATGCGGCTTGAACACCTACATTATACTTAAGCAAGGTGATTTTTTGTATAACTTTCGTTGCCGCACCCGCATAGCGGGTGGTTTTATGATTCGCTACTACGTCGCGAACAAGTCTAAAGACAATAAAATAAGCCACCGCATCATATGCAGTGACTATTATAACCCTCATATAAAACGGGCAAATATTTATTATTTAAAGGGGCAAAAAAGGGGCAAATTATCGTTACAATGGGTTACGATTTGCTATTGTTCCTTTTCTAAATTGCTAGATAATTACTGCTTGTGTTACAATCTGTTAATCAGTAAATAGAAATGGTGCGGTTGGCGGGACTTGAACCCGCACGAGCGTTAGCTCACCACCCCC
>CAURKK010000166.1:0-2545 GCA_963525505.1 uncultured Gemella sp. | reverse complement strand
AAGTGACTGAAGAAAGTCTTTGCCACAGATGTCACGGTATTTTAAATAAATAATAGATTATATTTTAATGAACTTAGATTGAAATTTTGATCTAAGTTCTTTTTATATTTTTAAAAGAGTCCAAAAAAATGTACAGATAGTTTGTTATTATTAAATCACAAAACAAAGAGGTGATTTAAAATGGAAAAAGATTATATTACTATTACAGGGACGGAATACTACTTCGGAAATATAGTTTTTAAAGTAGGAGATGTTATTAGTTGTGAAAAAGAATTTGATAACGACTATGATGAAGAAGCGATAAAAGTTATGATAAAAACTTTTGGTAAAGTTGGATACGTAGCTAATTTAAGTCGTACAGTAGCTAAAGGTACGAAAAGTGCAGGAAGAATTTATGATAAAGTAGGAGATAAGTTCTATGCGAAAGTATGTTTTGTTACTGGTACTTCTGTAATAGTTGAAGTATTAAAAAGAGATGAAAATAATCACAAAAATAATAGAAAAATTCATAAATAATTGTTATTATATACATAAGTGTATATAAGGAGTAAATTTTATGGAAAAAGGAAGATATCAAAAATTAAAGTTATTATATTTATTAGAAATATTAAGAGATTATAGTGATGAAAATACTTATTTAAGTGTTAGGGAGTTAACGGATTTACTCTTAAAAAATGAAATAGTCGTAGAGAGGAAAACGTTATATAAAGATTTAGAATTATTACAAGACTATGGATTTAATATTGTAGTCGAAAAAAATGGTAGAGAGAATATTTACGCTCTAGTGGAGAGGGAGTTTGAACTTGTAGAGGTGAAGATGCTAATAGATGTTATTCAGGCTAGTAAGTTTTTAACTGCTAAAAAATCTCGTGATTTAATTATAAAACTTAAGAAATTAGCAAGTAAAAAGCAAGCACAAAAAATTCAAAGACAGGTATATTCGTTTGAAGAAAATAAATATATTAATGAAAATATTTATTATAATGTAGATGCAATTCATAATGCGATTGCAGAAAATAAGCAGATTAATTTTAATTATTGGCAATGGAATTATAAAAAAGAGATGATAGACAGGAAAAATGGTGAGGTTTATAATATTAGTCCATTTGCATTAGTGTGGAATGATGAAAATTATTATATGGTTGCTTATGATAATAAAAAAGATTTGATTAAGCATTATCGTGTTGACAAAATGCGTCATGTTGTTATTGATGAAAATGATAGAGTTGGTCATGAAAATTTTCTAAAAGAAGATATATCTAGTTATTCAAAGAAAATATTCGGTATGTACGGTGGAATTTTGGAAAAAGTAACTTTAGAGTTTAAAGAATCATTAATTGGGGTTGTTGTCGATAGATTTGGAAAAGATATTATTATTCATAGAAAAAATGATGTTTATCAAACTTCTGTTGAAGTGATGTGTAGTAGGCATTTTCTAGGATGGATTTTTTCTTTAGGTAGTGATATTGAAATAATTGCCCCTCAAAGCGTAAGGGATTTATATGTGAAAGAAATAGAAGGTTTACTAAAAAACTACAGATAGTACAATAGAGAATTTAACTAAAAGAACGGTTGTAAAAAAAATTTTAGTGTTAACAGCCTAAGAAGTACATATATTTTGTAATAATTTTTTAATGGAATTTAGATTATTAGGAGTGATTTTGAAAATTTGATTCTCATATGAATTAAATTTTTATAGTTACTCCTATTTTTTGATAATAAAATTGAAAATATATAAATTCATTTGGTATATTTTAAGGTATTGAAAGTGTACTTAATACCAACTTAAAATCGTTACTTTGTTGTTGCGTTACCATGAAATGAGTGTTATAATTAAATGATGAATAAAAATGATATAATATCATTTTCACAGAAAATATGTCGGAAGGAAAATTTTAATGGCTATTTTAGGAAAATTATTTGATGCTAATAAAAGAGAAGTAAAAAGTTTAGCAAAATTAGCTGATAAAGTATTAGCTAAAGAAGAAGAATATGCTAGTTTTAGTGATGAACAGTTACAAAACAAAGCTGAAGAATTTAAAGAATATATTGAAGAAGAAAAAGAAAAAGGCAGAGCAGTTGCTGATATATTAGATGATATATTGGTAGATGCATTTGCAACTGCACGTGAAGGAGCTTTCCGTGCATTAGGTATGAAACCTTATAAAGTTCAAGTTATGGGTGGTATTGCATTACATCGTGGGGATATCGCAGAGATGAGAACAGGGGAAGGTAAAACTCTTACGGCTACAATGCCTGTATATTTAAATGCTTTATCTGGAGATGGTGTTCACGTAGTAACAGTCAATGAATACTTATCTAAACGTGACGCAGAAGAAATGGGAGTTTTATATAATTATCTAGGATTATCAGTAGGATTGAACCTAAACTCAATGAATTCTGAAGAAAAAAGAGCTGCGTATAATGCGGATATTACTTACTCAACAAATAATGAGTTAGGTTTTGACTATTTACGTGATAATATGGTGAAATCTGTAGAAGCTCGTGTGCAACGCCCACTGAATTATGCAATCATCGATGAGGT
>CAURKK010000165.1:0-2574 GCA_963525505.1 uncultured Gemella sp. | reverse complement strand
AAAAGATGGCGTTACATATAGAGTAGCTTCACCAACAAAATATGATCAATATGCTGATGTATCAGGGCCTGAAATAACTGAAATTCACTATTACAATTTATATCAACCAACTCGTGCTTACCATATTAGTGAAGAGTTAACAAAGGTCAAAAATATCTATGCTAAAGAAGAGAAGTCTATTACAGAAATAAAAGGAAATGTAAAAGTCCATTACCAATTATTGGATGGAACTTCGATTAAAGAAAGTGTGGATGTTGTAAAAGATGCAGTTGTATCTTCTACAGAAGAAAAATATTACCTGGATAAGGATGATAAAAAAGTTGTTGTTGGAACACCAACGACAACAAATAATGATGTTTCATATGACACAACAACACGAAAACTACAAGAAATAACAAAAGATGGTAAAAAATATAAACTAGTAGGACTGAAAACTGGCTCTCCGGCTGAGACAGGGAAAGTTGCATCAGGAACTACTGAAATTACATATGTTTACAAATTAGCTACAGCTGGAAATATCTTCGAAAAATACATGATTGAAGGAACGAATACCGAAATAGCGATGGAAAAACAATTAACTAAAGAACCATCAATTGGAGATGCTTATACTTCAACTCCTCCAAAAGTATACACGATAATCAAAAAGGATGGAAAAACCTATATTTATAAAGGGCATCGCTCAACATCTGCACCTGAAAATGGTAAGGTAGAAGAAGGTACAAAAACTATTATCTATGATTTTGTAGAGCTTATTTCAGAAAAAGGTGAGCCTATTAAACAAGACAATTTACCAGAAGGTGTAGTGAGTGAAAAAGGAAAGCCAGAAATTCGAGAAGAATTACCAGAAGCGGTAATAAGTAAAAAAGGCGAATCTGTATTACGTGAAATTAGTAAATTGATAATAACACGTCATATTATAGAAGAAAAAAATATAGATCTTATCCCGCCAAGAGAAGGTAATTATCCAGCAGAACAAGGAATTATTAAATTCCAAGAGAAAGAGTATGTTTATGATTATACAGAGGAAAATGATGGTATAATCACTCATTATTACAAAGCAATAGTTAATTCTAAAATAGTGGAAAAATTCACTGAATCAAAAATAGAATCTACTAAGAAACCCGATAGAAATTTACAGAAAGAATATAAATTACCTAACACAGGTGCAAGCTCAAAAGAAACCATTACTTTAGGATTAATAGGGTTAATAGCGGCAGAAATTATAAGAAGAAAACAAAAAGAGTGATTTAAAATCAAAAAGTAAATGTTAGAAAAGATAATGACTACAATATTAATTTATAGTTATTATCTTTTCGTTTTTAATAGGTTTTTAAACACATGATAAATATTTAAAAAGTGAAAATAAAAATAAGCATTATAATTACTTTTATAACAGTGCTGGAAGCGAATAATTATTTTCTTATATAAGTTAGTTAAGATATAATAAATAGAGGTAAATTATTTTTTATAAAAAGAAAAAATTTTTAAAAATATTACGTTAAAAATGACCGAAAAAGACTTGTATAATGACATGTTTTATAGAACTCTGTTTGAATAAATTTAAATATTTGTTTAGACGATATATTTATTTTTTGTTTAAGCAATTAAATATTATAATAAATTTTAAGTTGATTTTAACTAAAGTAATCATAATTTATTTTATAAAAATTTCAGAAAAAATTGAGAATGTATATAACTTATTATAATCTAAGATTAATAAAATTTATTAAATAATTATAATGTTAAATAATTTCGACTATGTTTCTAAAGGTTTAATTTCATATATTATTTGAAAATTGAGATTTTATATATTACAATTAATAATAGTGTAAATTTAATTTTATAAAATTACATTATTATAATAAAAATATTTATAAAATCTTAAATTATATAAATAAATATATAATATTATAATTTCAGTTTACAACGTTAAATTTAAAAGGAGGTTTAACATGTATAGTAAAAACAATAAAAAAATGAATGATCAAAAACAACTTGAAAAAGTTAATCAATATGGGATTAAAAAATTCAACGTTGGAACAGCGTCAGTATTAGTGGCAGCTGGATTTGCATTCTTAGGTGGAGGTAATGCTTTAGCAAACGATGATACTGCGGTAAACAATGCTAACGAATCAGCAACGTCAACAGCGGCGACAGCCACAGCTAAATAAGAAACACCTGCACCAACAGTAGCAAAAGCGAACAAAGCTAATCTAAGTGCTGCAATTGCTCGTGTTCAAAATGCAATTGCAAAAGCGGCTGTTACAGAAAAAACAGCATCAGCAATTGAAGAGGGTAAAGCAGAATTAGCTAATGCTCAAGCTCTAGAAGCAAGTGAAACAGCTACACAAGGTGATGTTGACAAAGCAACTGTAGCATTGAAAAATAGAGCTTTCGTATTAGAAAGTATGCCAAAAGCAACAGCTGAGAAAAAAGAAGAAAAAGTAAATAAAAACCAAGATTCACGTAATGGTCAAGCCATTCCTGGACAAGGTGAAAGTGGATTTAGAGATGCAGCTGCAACAGCTAATCCAATTATTCCTGCTACTGAAGGACCAACAAACAACAATAAAT
>CAURKK010000164.1:0-2630 GCA_963525505.1 uncultured Gemella sp. | reverse complement strand
GAAATATATTAAATATGTTATAATTAAAAAGACATTAAAAATGAGTATGAAAGGAGGCACTATGTACAGAGGAGAAAGACCTAAGAAGGGCGATGTAGTAAAAATTATAGCGTATAAACATGACGGTTCTATTCATAGAATTTGGCACAAAAATGTTGTACTAGAAGCGGATGAACAAGTTCTGATTTTAGCAAACAACAGAACTCTTGTGACAGAAAGTGATGGAAGAACATGGGTTACAAAAGAGATAGCACTAGTTTATTTCCATAATGAATGTTGGTTTAATATAATTTGTATGTTTAGAGAAGATGGAGTTCATTATTATTCAAACTTAAGCAGCCCGTTTGCATATGATGTAGATGGAGTGAAATACATTGATTATGATCTTGATATAAAGAAATATCCAGATGGTAAATACTTCTTATTAGATGAAGATGAATATAATCAGAATAAAGCTCGTTACAAATATGGTGAAAAAATTGATAAGATTTTGAAGTATAATGTAAATAAACTTCAAGAATGGATTGATAATAATCATGGAGCACTTGCACCAGATTTTGCGGATGTTTGGTTAGAAAATTATGAAAAAATAATGGGTGAAGATCAAAATGTTAGAAGGTAAATTTAGTATTGAAGTCAGAAATGATGAAATTTCAGAAAAAATAGGATCGAAGTTAAAGGAATTTTTACTATCTAGTGATATGAAAGAAGATAAGGAAAATCCTGATTATGTTTTTGCAATCGGAGGAGATGGTACCGTACTGCGCACATTTAATAAATATATGGATAATTTAGACGCTATAAAATTCCTATCTATCCATACAGGTCATTTAGGCTTCTATACTGATTATTCTGCTCAAAATTATGAGAAGATATTTTTTGACATGTTAGCTCTAAAACCTAAGATAGAACAATATCCATTATTAAGTGTAAAAGCGTATTGTGCTAATGGGGATTTGGTTTCTGATTATTATTCTTTAAACGAAATAACTGTAAATAATCACACTGGTTCAACATATGCAGCCAAAGTCTATATTAATGGTGTTCATTTTGAAAGTTTTAGGGGTGATGGACTATGCATCAGTACTCCAACAGGGTCGACTGCTTATAATAAAAGTCTGGGAGGGGCTGTAATTCACCCACAATTGCCATTGTATCAAGTAACTGAAATAGCGGCATTAAATAATCTTGTGTATAGAACATTAGGAAATCCACTAATATTATCACAAGATGATGAACTTATGATTAAGCCGATGAGTATGGAAAATCACCGCATAACAGTAGATCACATGCATTTTAATTACGATAGTGTAGCTAAAATAAAAATAACTCTAGCAAAGGATAAGAAGATTTCGTTTATTCGTTATAATGAAGATAGTTTCTGGCAACGTGTGAAGAGATCATTTATAAAAAATGACTAATATTACTTTGAAGTATGTTGTAAAAAAAGAACAACTATTAAGAGAATTTTTATTAGAAAATAATATTTCTAGGAAAACCTTGACTAGAATAAAATTTGATAGCGATGGTAGTTTAAAGGTAAATGGCAATGAAGAGAATGTTAGATATACGTTAAAAGAAAATGACAGAGTAGAGATTACTTTGCCCAGCGAAGATTATAGTGAGTCTGTTCGCTTTATAAATAAACCAATTGACATAGTCTATGAAGATGAATATTTTTTAATTGTTAATAAAGGAATCAATCTTCCTTCGATTCCTTCGAGAAATATGGAAGATGAATCACTTCTTGAGGGAGTAAATTATTATTTTCGAGAAAAAAATATTAATTCAATACCGCATATAGTAACGAGGCTTGATAAAAACACATCAGGTTTAGTATTGATAGCTAAACATAGGCATATCCATGCGTTGTTTAGTAATTTAAGTATTGATAAATATTACACAGCGCTAATTAATGGAAAAATAAAAGACAATGCGATTGTTGAAGCTCCGATTCGCAGAGTAAGTTCTAGTATAATAGAACGTGAAGTTGGTGAGGGTGGAGAATATGCTAAGACTGAATATTGGTTAGAAGAATATATCTCAGGACTTGATATCAGTGTCGTTAGATTAAAGTTATACACAGGGAAAACTCATCAAATCAGAGTTCACATGAAATATGAGGGGCATCCGCTATTAGGCGATGAGCTTTACGGAGGAGATGCGAGTTTAATAAAACGACAGGCGCTAAATTGTAGTAACCTCGCATTTATTCATCCTATTACAAGAGAATTCATTGATATTAAAGTGGAAATTCCTGCTGATATGAAAAAAGTTATTGAGTATAATAAGTAGTAAAATTGTACTTATTATATTCTTTTATTTATATAGACAAAAAATAAGAGAAGTGCATAGGAAGTTGATGTGATTAAATAGAAAGAAAGTAACAAAATATATAATATAAAACAAAATATTTAAAAATAATAAAATAATTATATCAATTATTGTTTGACTCTTATTAAAATAGATTTCCAGAAATTTAAAAACTCAAAAATAAGGTTGACTTGAAAACTAAGTAGGTATATAATAAACTTAAAAATAATAAAAAAAGGAGATTATTACATCATGAAATTAAACAAATTTTTAGTAGCAGCTGCAGCTGTTGCAGTATTACCATTATCAGTAGCTAA
>CAURKK010000163.1:0-2676 GCA_963525505.1 uncultured Gemella sp. | reverse complement strand
AATACGATCCTAAATATTTAGAAGAGGGAGCTGGAGAAATAACTAATCAAGAGAAGAAAGATAGTTACAAACTTGATTATGTTATTCAAAATATGATTCAATATTCAGATAACACTGCAACTAAGATGTTAATAGGAAATACTGCGACTGCGACAGATGTCCTTGTTAAGTATTTTGCAACATTAGGTATAACTTTACCTCCGACAGAGGCTGAGAAAAATAGAATAACTCCAAAAATGATGGAAGCAGTATGGACAAAATTATATAATGAAAGAGATAAATATCAAGATTTAATAAAATACCTAGAAGCGTCTAGTGATAACGAATGGATAAAACAAGGGATTCCAAATAAAAAAATTGCTAGTAAATACGGTGGAATAGATGCTAATATGCACGATACAGCTATTGTCTTTGGTAACCAAGATTACATGTTGTTAATATACACAAATGATCTTAAAAATTCTGCTAAAGGCATTATTGATATCTCAAGAGAAATAAATCGGTTAACAGAAAATAATATGTAAAACTTAAGAAGGATAATTAGTAGTTGTTTTTAATATTGCTAATTATTCTTCTTATTTGATGTGTTTATAATGTACTTGAAGAAATAAATATGTTATAATTGTTTGGTTACAGAAAAAATGGTAAAACAACTAGATAGAAGGAGAACCAAATGACAACATTTGAAGAATTAGGAGTTAGCAGCAAGATAGTAGAATCGCTAACTAACATGAACTTTGTATCTCCTACTGGTATCCAAACAGAAACAATTCCATATGTACTATCAGGAATTGATATATTAGCCCAAGCCCAAACAGGTTCAGGAAAAACAGGAGCATTTGGGATACCAATAGTAGATACAGTAAGAAAAACAGAGGAACTACAATCATTGATTTTGGCACCAACGAGAGAATTAGCTCAACAGGTAGGAGAGCAACTTCGTTTAATGTCACGTGTCAAAGGACTTAAGGTTAGTATAATCTTTGGTGGGACGAGTATTGAAAGACAAATACAAGATTTGAAAAAACGTCCTCAAATAATAGTAGGAACTCCTGGTAGAGTAATAGACCATATTAATAGAAAAACTATAAGATTAGAAACATTGACTCATTTAGTATTAGATGAAGCAGACGAAATGCTAAATATGGGATTCATCGAAGATGTTAGATTTATTTTATCAAAAATAACATCTCGTCATCAAACACTGCTGTTCTCAGCAACAATGCCGAAAACTATTATGGAACTTTCAAAAGACTTTATGAAAGATTATAAACTAGTTAAAACGATGAGTGATGAAGATCTTAATCCGGATATCACTGAGTTTGCAACAATAGCAAGAGAGAATGAAAAATTAGAAACATTAATAGGATTTTTAGATGTGCAAAATCCTAATTTGGCGATAGTTTTTGGGCGTACTAAGCGTCGTGTTGATGAGTTATCTAGTGCATTAATCGCAAAAGGATATTTGGCTGAGGGCTTACATGGAGATATAACGCAGTCAAAACGTTTAGAAATTCTTCGTAAGTTTAAAAATAACTCATTGCAAATATTAGTTGCGACTGATGTTGCAGCTAGGGGAATAGACATTAGTGATGTGACTCACGTTTATAATTTTGATATCCCTCAAGATACAGAGAGTTATACACATAGAATTGGTCGTACAGGACGTGCGGGGAAATCAGGAGTAGCTGTGACATTCTTAAATCCAATAGAAATGCCATATTTAAAAGATATAGAAGCTTCTCGTGGCGAAAGAATGAAAATGTTGCGACCTTATACTAATGAAGAAGTAAAAAAAGCGCGCTACAACAGAATGTTTGAAGAAGTAGTTTCAGAATTAGGTAATAATCATGTTGAGTTTAATAGTTTAGCAAATAAATTAATGGCAGAAGCTAATGCTGAAAAAATTATTACGGTGCTTTTAAGCAAATTGATTAATGATAAAAAAGAAGTAGATGTCGAATTATCATTTGAAAAACCTCTTCCTCGCAAACAAGAAAAATCTCGTAGAAGTGGGCGCTCAAATGACAGAAAAAGAAGAGGTAGTCGCGATAGAAAACCTCGTAACGAACGTCGTAGTCCAGATAAAAAATTCTTCGACAAAAAAGGTAGAAGAATGCAGAACAAGTAATAAAAATTTGATAAAGATCACAGAGTTGTGGTCTTTATTTTTTTTATACTTTGATGTAGAATAATAGTAGGTAATAACAAAAATATATTTATTTTAAGTATGTGAGGAGATTGTTATGAGAGTCGAATTGATATCAGTGGGGACAGAATTGTTACTTGGGGATATAGTTAATACAAATACAGCTTATTTATCAAAAGAACTTGCTGCATTAGGTATAAGTGTTTATCGTCAAACGACAATAGGGGATAATAGTGAGCGTTTGTTACAAACTTTAGATGCGGCATTTTCAGAAAATGATACTGTTATTATTACTGGTGGACTTGGGCCAACTGATGATGATATTACAAAAGAATGTGCAGGACAATATTTTGGGCGCGATTTTTATTTCCACGAATATTCTTGGGTTAAAATATTAGAGAGATTAACTCGTTCAGGTCGCAATATAATAACAGACAATAATAAAAAACAAGCAATGATTCCTGAAGGAGCAATTGTATTAGAAAACTTTTGTGGGACAGCTCCAGGTATAATAATAGAAGAAGATA
>CAURKK010000162.1:0-2721 GCA_963525505.1 uncultured Gemella sp. | reverse complement strand
AAGTGGAACACTCCAGACATAGATGCTTTGACAATTTCATCGTCAACTTATTAGGAGCCATTGCCACCTATTGTCTGTTTCCAAAGAAGCCTTGTATTAATAATGTACAAAGGACTATGGACACACAGCTTGCATTGTTCTGAATTCGTCGAACTCACGTTATTTAGAAAAAATGGTAGCGCAAAAGTGGTTTATTGGCCGCCCACTTTCAGAATTATACGATGCGTTTAAAAAGTAGGCTTTCCCATCAATTACATGTCTACAACAGAAAGTGGAGCTTATGTTAATTCGGATGGAGCAGATTATACCACTGGTGTTGTGATTTTCAATGAAGACGTCGACAGAATAAGGGCAGGAGCTTACGTCTTTATGGTCTATGTCTCATTAGATATTTATATGAAAGATAGAGAACTTTGGAGAGGTCTTCCTGATGAGGGGTGGATGGAAGGACTACAAAAGCGTACTCGAGAGTATAGAATTATGAACATTACTTATAAATACAAAAGAATCTTTCCTCTCCGGAAATGACAGCGTGGTTACTTATATATCCGATTGTTTTTCTTACTTAGAAATGTATACTCTCGGTGTTGTGGTCTTTAAAAGTTATAAACCATAAGTATGCAACATGTTGTTTATTACTTTTTGTTTAGTCTGATGAGCGTGTTTACAGTCAATGCGCAAACCAACAGAACGCTCCATACGGATGCGGAAATACAAGCCTATTTAGATGATATTGTAAACAATAAAAAGTTTACGAGTGGGTATTTTATGAGCTATACAATGATTTTTAAGAGGTAGGATTTGCAGTTAAGCACGTATCAACAATAGCAACTAACCCGTGTTTCTTATTGGAAGATAGAAAAGATTTCGTACGATAGGACTACCATTTTTAACTGTATGAATAATGTTAAGTAACTGATGGAGGTTAAGCTCATCCATCATTCACTCTTTCTATATGGGTGTGTATTCGCTAATATTCGCATTTTGTATCATGCCATCACCATTAATTTTCCCTATTACGTCTATTGTTAATATATAACAACTCATTACAAGATATACTTTATAATTGTTATTTTTTGTATCCTTCCATAAGGGATTTCATCTAAAATTTGTTTTTGTCGTTTTTATTTTGTAACTTTACGTTATATTCAATTCTAAATAAAATTTTAAACATAACATTTATAACTATGGCGAAAATAGCAAACACATTATTTGGATTTGCTGCCGGAACAGCAGTAGGAGTAGGGTTAGGTATTCTTTTTGCCCAAGACAAAGGGGAAAATACTCGTAAAAAAATTAAAGATTCTGTAAGAGATACAGTTGATGAATTGAAAGAACAATTGGAAAGTCTTACTAAAAATTTGCGTAATAAATCATCGGAGATAAAAGGAACTTTAGAAGAAAGGGTAGATAACCTTTTATCAGATACAGATTATAATTCTGAAGACCTAATTGATTTGTTAGAAAAGAAATTGGCTTCTATGAAAAAAGCTGCAAAAAAACAATTAAGTTAAACAATAATATTAATCATTTTAAATTTTATCAAATATGAAAAAAATTCTCAGTATAGTTACTTTGATTTGTTTAGTCGTAGTAGCTGTTTCTTCCATTTCTTGTAGCAAGAAAGATGACCCTGCAGACAATGACCTTTTTGTAGGAACATACAAAGGTAACATCACTTATGTAGATAACAATGGAGGAAAGAAAACTGCTGATAATGGTTCAGTAACTGTTATTAAAGTAGGAGACGATTACTATTTTAGATTTTCAGATGAAATTCCTGACCTTAAAGGGGTTAGCTTCAAAAAAGATGGAGATCACATGTTGGTGAACCTCGATTTTAAAGATGGTCTACAAGTAATTAGAATCAATGCTTCTTCATTGTTCATTCAGTACAGTAAAGATGGAAAAACATGGACAGCTAATGCAAAGAGATAATTCTAGAATAATGTAAGAAAAAGCCTCGAAATATCTAACATTTCGGGGCTTTTAATGTATTAGTTGGAAATTAAAAAAACTACCAGACATTAAAATATCTGCTCTTCCTTCCTTATTTTTTCTTTTTAAATATCAAATTTATCACGAATAAAATAACAATAGCTCCAATAGCTCCTGTTAAGATAGAACCAATCCATCCTTCTCCAAGTGATATGTTAAACACGCATCCTAAAAGCCAAGACCCCACGCCACTTCCAAGAATACCAACAATGATGTTCCCGATAAGTCCTAATCCACTACCTTTGTAGATAACTCCTCCTAACCATCCAGCAATGGCTCCAATAATAAGTGTTGCAATAATACCCATAAATTTTAATATTAAATTAGATTACAAAAATAAGAATTATCTTCAATAAAAGCAAGTATAAATTATTTTTGCTGTCCAGTAAAACTTAACTAATACTTATCTCGAACAGGTAATTTAAATATAAAACAGTGCAAAGCGTGAGAAATCAATTATAACCAGAAACTTAAAAAGCACGCAATTAGTGATAATGAGTAATGTTTTCTTTTTCTGTTTTCTAATATTTAACGTGAGTTCGACGAATTATAAGTGTCTATAAATTTGGTGATTAGCGAAATTTGTTGTAATTTTAAGGTGTTGATATATAGAATTACAAACAAAAATCGCTATGATCACCGAAGACAAAATTACTGAAATATTTTGCATGGCAGACGACTTCTGCAAGTTTTTGACACTATGATAGCAAAATATACGCTAAA
>CAURKK010000161.1:0-2732 GCA_963525505.1 uncultured Gemella sp. | reverse complement strand
TTACAATTACATCTTATCAACAACAGCTTAAACAAAGTTTAAAGGAGAGTTTAAACTAACTTAATATTTTCTGTAAATAAAAAAGGAGCTCAACCTTACTATCTTTAGGTTGTTCTCCTTTTTTATTATTTGAATTTTAGAGTTAAAAATTGTAAAAATCTAGTTAAATTAAATAATCCACAAAAAATTATAATGTAGTAGTAGATAAATACTTTATCCGCATTATAGTTTAATGCTATATACCCCGATCCTAATATTAACGCTAAGTTTATAATAAAAGTTAAAATAAACTTTTTAGATTTTATAACTAGCGCCAGCTGAATTAGAGCGAACACTATCATAATCGCAAGTAACATCTTTATATTAGTATTCGTGAAATACTTAGGAAACTTGTAGACATTCCTAAAAAGAATGTGCCTTATCATTCCCATTTTTCTCTCTGAAAAATAATACCATCCCGAAATCATTATTACTAAAAGAACTTGAATAATAGTTAACAGTACATAGGTTTTCTAATATTTAATGTTCTGAAGCATTTTTCTCTCCTTGTCTAAATTTTATCTTAATGATATAATATACCTAATATTTATTATAGAGAAAAAGAAACCTAGTTGCAATAAATCCATATAAGCAACTTAAAAAGTGTTGTCGTTTAACATATATCTGTTTTTATGTTATTTTCTTGAAAATATATAATGAACTTATCTTATTCTCCATGCAAAGACTTGTAACTATATACACTTGTACATATAAATATAAATTACTTATTTAACGAGGTTATTATGAAAATCAATAAATATTTTACTGTATTCTCAGTATTATTTCTAATTTTTATGTTTTTATACACATTCAATATAAATTTTGATCTTAATCAAAAACTTAATATCGCTAATCTTCTTATGATTTTAGGGTTATTTATTTCGTTGCTTGTTGCTGGTTATCTATTTTTAATTAAAGATATAATAAAAAGTTCGGAACGTGAGCGTAATGGTATAGTATTAGTTCTAGTTATTTTAGGGATAATTTTCTTCTATTATAATCCTCTACCAAAACCAGAAAGCTTTTTTGTTGAAATACCAAGAATAGCTTATTTTATGCTTACGATAATTATTTTTGCTATACTATTTTTCATATTTTGGCGTGAAAGAACAGTTAGCTTTGTTATTTCAATCTTTTTACCATTTAGCATTCAGAGTTATTTGGTAAATATTAAAGGTAATATGAACTATACAGACTACACACTATATATCGTTATATTATGCATCGCTATTGTATTCGCTATAAACTACGTAATAGATAGCAGAAAAAATTAAAGTAATAAACACCAAAAGTTATTTGAATATTATCTAACTTTTGGTGTTTGTTATTTACCGCAAAGACTTTATATCAATACGATATATTTTTCACATATATCCGCAAAGAATTTCTGAATATTTCCTTCTTTCAGGTATTGCTCTTGTTCTTTATCTACTATATATTCCTCGTCTGCTTCCATTACCGCTAATAGTCTTTCAAATGTATCAGCAAATAACCCTTCATCTTCATTTAATAGGTAGTTGAATTTCTGCTCGGCGAAAAACGGAACAAATATTCTTTGGAAGTTCTCTTTATTTATACATCCAATTAGTTTCTTTTTATCCTTTGTTACAAATAGCTCACCTTGCTTTTCCACAAACTCATAAGCCTTATTATAACTTGAAAAAATCTGAAACCCTTGAGCTTCTTTATATTCTCTAAATACCGGGATTTTTAATCCTTGCTCTTCATATAGTGTCTTATCTATTATGACGAAGACTTCTTCTAAATCCCAAAATTCTTTTGCAATATAGTAGAATGCTACGCGCCAACGATCATCCCCTTTCGGAAGTCTTTTAAACGTCGCTATTTGTTCTACTAATCTTATATCTTTATCCACCCTATTACCTCATTTCTTATTATATAACCTTACTTCAGTTGTATAAATGTTCCTATTCTCTTCGTTGTAGCATTGTCCAAGCGATACGAAAAAAACTGATTGTTATCTTTTACTGTGCAGAAATTTGCAAGTGTAATATTTTTATCTAGAATTCCTGCTCTTTTCAATAATCCTTTATTTATAATCCATAAATCTAAATAATACTTATCTCCATATTTTTTATAATAATTATCTATCTTATGAACTGCAAACTTTTCTACCAGTTCATACGAAACTTCATAACTATCTCCTGATACCGAAGGTCCTATTATTACTTTAATATTTTCTTTTTCACAGTTATAATCTTTTGCTAAAGTTTCTATTATTTCCTCGGCTATATTATCATAAGTTCCTCTCCAGCCAGCATGCGCCAGCGCCACAACCTCTTTTTCTTTATCGTAAAAAACTAAAGGCACACAATCTGCGGTAAAAATAAGTAAAGGCACATTTTTTAGAGAAGTAATCAACCCATCCGCTTTTTCATCATTATTTTCTTTATCATCCATAGTCTTTATAATCCTTACAGCTGCGCCATGAACTTGAGTATTATACATTAAATTAGTATAGTTAAAATTATATTCCTCGCAAACTCTCTTAACGTCATCCGAATTTTTTGCATCAACAGTTCTATTTGTAAACAATATTTTTACTTTACTATCTTCTATTACATACCCTTTAGCAACTTTTTCCATAATCCACCCTCCTATATAAAATGGTGTACCCCTATATCCTACAAAAAATCCGAAAAACTCGTAGCCTTTCGGATTTTTATTGTAAA
>CAURKK010000160.1:0-2737 GCA_963525505.1 uncultured Gemella sp. | reverse complement strand
CTTTATCATCTAATCTGATTTTATAATATTTAGCATCTTATATAGATAATCTATTACCATTTATTGTAACAATATCAGAAATCCATGTTTTATTTACTACATTAACATTTCCAGAAGTATTATGCCTCCACTCTTCTTTAGCAATTATATCTGATAGTAATACCGATTGTTTCAGATTCTTAGAATAACTTAAACCCTGTTCTTTAATAGGTTTATTTATACAATCATCAATAACCTTAGTGCATACATTTTCCCTCCCAAGTTAAAATTATTTGTTCCAACAAAAGAAATATTTGTAGATAAACTTTTCCCAGAATCCTCTTCAATATACTTTTTCAATAAATTTAAAATATTTTGATGGTGACAAACTGTGAAGACATCTCTTGATTTATAATATACTCTCTATTGCCAAAGTGTTCTCTTTCAATTATACACTTATGTATTTCTATTAGCAATACAAATGAGGTACAAATAATTTACATCATTTAGTTTTAAATATATATTTTTTATTGGTTATTTTTTAGACTTCTATTGCTTTTAAATATCTAATTCATTATTTTCACTATTCTCTACTTTATAAGTACTAACTATTTCTGATATTGTTTTCATTTTTTCTCTAATTTCATTAGTAGGTATTATCTGTGAAAAATCTAAATTTCTTACAACTTCTCTCATACTATTGTTAATACTTTGACTTTGTGCCCTTATTCTATCATTTTGCCTTCTAACATGTTCTATAAAACTGTCTTCAAGATCTGATATTGTTTGTGTTAGAGGCCTATTTATAACCTTTATATTTTCTGAAAACACTTTAACTATTCCACTTGTCTCAATAGCTTTTAAAAAAGCATCATTAAACGAAGTATGCACAGCAGTAACATTTTTATTTTCCAAATATTTCACTTCATTTATATTTAGTATTTCTTCCTCAAGTGTCTTAGTCAGTTTTGTTAATAGCTTCTTGGTCAACTTAAAATCATCGTAATAAAGATTTTTATTATGCATTACTTTATTTCTAACTGTTCGAATATCTTCTAAATTATCCTTAGTAAGTTTAATATCATATTCATAAAATAACCTATCCCACAAAGATATTTTTACAGATTTCCCTAAAAAATCTCTAATCCTGTTAATGTCTAGATTTGGTTTGTTTATTTCAGCTAAACACTCTTCTACGATTACCTCATGAGTCAATTCTTCTTTTTTATTAAATAAATAATTAATATAATCATAAAATGAAAATTCTTCTAATGCATTTTCTATATATTTTTTTTGATTAACTCCCTTTTCTTTATGAGAAGTTTCTATTTCATTACTTATAGTTTTTTCAACCCATTTACCTTCATATACTAAAATAACAGTTAAATATATAAATTCTCTAAGTGTTCTCTCAAACTTAGAAATAATTATAGACAATTTATCACAAAAGTATTTTGATGAATCATCATATAATGTGATAATACGATAATTTTTTCTATGTTTTCCATTTATTATAGCAGTCTTTATGGATTCAATTAACCTAGCATTCTGCAAATTATTTTTACTATTTCTAGTTGATATACTTAAAATAATGTTATTAGCTTTTGACGCTTTTTCCATCTCAAAAAAATATCTAGTATTATTATAACTTAGTTCATTATTTTCGAATTCGATTATTTCTCTATACACTTCCTTTAATTCTTCTATATTTATAATTTTGTTTTTATTTAAAAATAATAGCTTTAAAATCATTTTATTCCTTTCTAATTTTTTACAATTATAAAGGTAATTAATATTACTTTTATTGAATTGTATATAAGATTAAAATTTTATTTTATTACATTCTAACATATTTTTATCCATTATATTTTTATTTTATATAAAAATTTATTGTTTTTTATTATGCGGTAAACTCTCAATATTTCTCTCAAACTTTACTATTTCATAAAACTTTTATTTATTGCTTCTTCATCCGTCAGTTAGTAATTCATATATTTTCTGTATCAATTATATAGTACTAGCAAAACTGTAAAAATTATCGACTTAGCTTTACTATTGAATTTATCAAATAGTTAATACCTTAATTTTTTATTAATTTCTTTTTTCATAAAAATTTTATTTCGAGTTATTGTATTCTCTCATTTACTTCTTTTAATACTATTTTGTTAATTGTTTATTAAATAATTTTTTGATAACTTTCATATAGACTAATGTTAAATCTATATTTTTCTTTTTCCTCCCCTGCTCCCAATATAACTATAAAACTGATTGTGCAACTCCCTCATTTCATCTAAAGCTTTCATTGAGTGTTGATACATAAATGTATTACCAAACTTACTTTGGAATGTAAAGCGTAGTCCTATTCTCAATATCCCCACTGGTAACCTATATAATACTTTCATTTTTTTAGGAGTTAGTGTTACTCCTAATTTGTGTAGAGAATCTATATTTTTCTTTATCGTTATTGCTGTTTTCCTCATTAGCTCTCTATCTTCTCCTGCTTTTTCTGGAACACCAGCTCATAATAGGCATCTGCAATCGGAACTATCATAGCCAAATGGCACAATTGCCATGCATGCATATCTTTTTCTATTTTGTAAGGTATATAAGACCTTTTGAAAATACTTGCTAACTGTAATAATCTTTTTGACTTACTCCCATTTATTTCACCAAAAGTAGTTACTTGAATAATATTAGGTGTTCGTTTCGCATTTAGTATATTTTCTTCAAAACTACCTCCTGCTCCTGGAAATGCAGG
>CAURKK010000159.1:0-2779 GCA_963525505.1 uncultured Gemella sp. | reverse complement strand
GACAAAAAATAGTATACACCTGTATAATTATAAATGCAAGTATTATTTTTATACAATTATATAATATTCTTCGGAACGTAACTATTGTGCGAAACTGTTCCTTAAATCTATTAGTATATATTTTTTTGTCAAAATTATATAATTAAAGAAAAGCATAGGGGGGATAAGATGCCTAACAGAGAAGCAACGAGTGTTATATTCGGTTTTGACTTTCAAGCAAATGCAGCTATAGTCTTAGCATTAGAAAATATTAATAATTTACAATCATTACGTTTAGAAAGTAGCTATGAAGACATTGATATAACTTTGTTCAATGGTAGCCATATATTAGCTCAGGCAAAATCAGTTACAGAACCACTGACTGATTTCCGAAATGTCCGAAGAAACCTAACTAAAGCTCTAACTAGTTTATCTGAAGGATGCACAGAGTTAAAACAAAGCGAAATCAATTGTTCTGATCTTATATATATTACTAATTCTCGTAACCCGCTAAATCAAGCTCAAGGTACAATTAATGTTTTTGAGGGAAAAACCAATCGTCAATATTATGAATTGCCTCCTGTTGCACAAGAAATTATCGATAATATAATTACAAATGAGAAAATACAAATTGAAAAAAGTTTGTTTACGGTCTATTTATTACCATTCGAAACAGATAACAGAAATGAGCGGTACAAAGCAATAATTAGAGTTATTGATGACTTCCTCGGAACAAACAACATTCAGCTCGCAGGATTATCAAATAAAATCCTAGAAAAATGGACCGCTCTAATTTTAACTAATGGTTCTACAAGAGATACCCAAATAGTTTTAAGAAAAAAAGACTTAATTTGGCCGATAATTAATATAATTATAAATCCAGATAACCTGATATCTACTTTTAGAGATTACTTTGATGAATCAGAGTACTCCGAAATTATACGAAACTATATAACCCTTATAGAACAAAATACCGAACGAGTAGAAAGTTTCACAAAGGTTATTTATGAATTTTCACAGTATAGAGATTCTAGTATCGGTAATCAAAAGATTTTAAACTTTGCAGAAAAATTTTATAGAACTTATATAGATGAATTCCT
Organism: uncultured Gemella sp.; assembly: GCA_963525505.1. Classification (GTDB taxonomy): domain Bacteria; phylum Bacillota; class Bacilli; order Staphylococcales; family Gemellaceae; genus Gemella. The sequence goes on along the minus strand of CAURKK010000159.1, from coordinate 1,700 downwards.
TCTTAACGAATTACCAATAGACATCCAAGAAAAACTTTCAAAAGTTATAATATACTGTATTTTAACTAAAAGGCATGAAATAGATAAATTAAAAAAGGGAGCAAATATATGCGACTAACTACTCTTATCGTAAAACAAGGCTTCTTTGAAAAAACTTTTTCATTTTCAAACAAAATAAATATTATATATAGTAAAAAAAACAGTTGTGGAAAAACAACTCTAATTAGACTACTCTTATATGCACTCGGGTTTAATATTCCAAATACTAAAAATTTAAAATTTGATTGCTTAGAAATTAACCTTATACTCGAGCATGAAGTGTTAGGTTTACTTAAATTAACGCGCGAACACCGTGAGCAAATTACTTTAACCCAAAACAGTAAAATAACTACATTCAGCTTACCTGGAGAGGAGAAAAATATTCATCAAATAATTTTCAACACTTCGAATACTGATATTATAAATAATTTATTAGGTACATTTTATATCGATCAAGAAAAAGGGTGGACATTACTAAATAGGGGCACAGTCATTGGTAGTATTCATTTTAATATTGAAGAATTAATAAGAGGACTAGGCAACAAAAATAGTGATAAATTATTACTAAAAAGTGATAGTATAAATCGAGAGATAAAACAATACAATCAAATCTTAAACATCTCAAAGTACCAAAAATCAATTCAAGATGAGGCTAATGATAATATAACTGATTTTGATTCAACATTACTTAATAAATTAGAAATGCTAAGAATCGAATATCGTAGGTTAAAAAGAGAAAAAGAGCAAATAGATAAACTTCTAAGTGATAATAAAAATTTTAAAACATACATAGAGAGTATGAAGCTTATGATTCGTATAAATGATAAAGTTATACCGCTGACTAGTGATAAGATTGAGGGATACAACGATACCATTGATTCCCTAAAAAGCAAATTAAGATTTATTTCACAAGATATTAACCAAGTATTCTCTAAAATTAGAAAATTAGAAAAAGACCTAATTCCGCTTGAGGAAGAAGACTCTTTATTTACAACTCAATCATGGACCCAAAAATTTAACGTTACATTATCAAAGTTACATATTAACCAAACGCTATTAGAAGAGCATCTTCAAAATTTATACTCTCAAAAAAAGAAAATTGATAAGGAAATTAAAATAAGGACTAAAGAAAATAATTCCGCTGCGATATCTTTATACAAATCAATAAAAACATATGCAGAACTTTTGGAAGTAAACTTTGGAGAGGAAATCAAATTAGAATATATTTTTACCTCTAATTTGAAAGAGTTATCTGGAGCATTACTACAAAAATTAGTCTTCTCCTTTAAATTGTCATATTTAAAGGAAACCGAAAAAGTTCTTGGCATCAAATTACCAATTATTATCGATTCGCCAAGTGCCAAAGAATTAGACTCCTATAATGTTAAATTAATGTTTGATATTCTAAAAAACGACTTTCCAGATAATCAAATATTTATCGCATCAATATACAAATACGATTTTAACGAATCAAACGCTAAATTTATAGAATTAAAAGGAAGTGTCTTAGAATAAAAAATATGCAGCATCATTAATGATGCTGCATATTTTTATAATAAGACATTTAACAAAAGGCTACTATTATTATTCTTCAACAAGTCCCAGATCTTGTTCGTACGCATAGTCTGCCTCGGCTTGTGTAATCATGCCTTGGTCTACCA
>CAURKK010000158.1:0-2919 GCA_963525505.1 uncultured Gemella sp. | reverse complement strand
TTATAATTTTCAGAAAACTTACTCTAATTGTCTTGACACGAAAAAAAAAGTCAGTATAATTAAAGTTACATAAATCTTGCAACTAAAATTTAATCAACATTTATGTAATCTTTACAAAGGAGAGCAATATGATTAAAAATATTTTAGAAGTTATAACATTGAACAAATTAAAGTTATCCATTATGTTTATTTTAACACTAATAGTATCAATAGGGACTGTTTATGTTGTATACGCTCGTGTTGATATTGTTGATTCTGTAATATACAAAACAGGATCTCTTTGGACAAAAGTTGGCGTTATTATTTGTATTTTAATAATAGTAGAATTGCTTAGAGCGTGGTTAAAAATTATAATTGCACAATTAGTTAAACAATGGAAAATATATCTAGGTGATAGAATTAGTAAAAATATAGAAACTATGTCTCAATCAGAATTTAATAAGGTTGATTCTGGTGAGCATATGACTAAATACACTTATCAACTTGAATTATTATCTGCGTATTTATTCTCACCATTAACTGGTTTACTTAGTGCTATTGTATTATTTATCTCATCAGTAGTATTTTTGTGGCTTATTAATTGGAAATTTGTTGTATTCTCCCTATTATCATCAATCGCTATGTTTTTAATAAGCGGTAAGTTTGGTAATAAAATTAGTGTAGGATATACAAATTTATCAATTTTATCAGGGAAATTTTCTGGAGTTTTAAAGGAATATTTAACAGGTTATGAAGATTTGAAAAATATCGGTAAGATAAATTTATTCTCAAAAAATGTTAAGGCTAGTCAGATTCAAAAAGAAGATCAACAGTATAGTATTTCTAAATTAATGGCATTTGGTGAATTAACTTTACAAAGTATCGAGAAGCTACTTGAATTATTAATTTTTATCTTTGCGATTTACTTAGTTTTAAAAAATGAATTAACTATAGGATCGATAGCTTCGGTATCTACTATACTAGGCATATACCTTACTTCTATCAATCAATTGGTTGATTTGTATATTAAAGTAATCGGTACAAAAGAAATATTAAATAGCGTTATAACTAAATCAACTTCTAAAGAAACACTTTATCCACGCGTTGAAGAAAATATTGAATTTAAAAACTTTAATTATAGTTTCGGAGATAACCATATTATTAAAAACTTCAACTTTAATATAAATAAAGGTGGAAAATACGCAGTAATCGGTAAAAGTGGTTCTGGGAAATCTACTATAATTAAGTTGCTACTAGGAAAATTACAATCCAACCAAGATAAAGTTTTAATCGATGGGAATCCTCTTGTGATACAAGATGATATTAACTTCTCCAACGAGATTGGATATGTGAGTCAACAAACATCTATTTTCAGCGGTTCAATTCGATATAACATCACTTTAGATGATAGTTATTCAGATGAAGAAATATGGAGCATATTGGAAAAAGTTTGTTTAGCTGATAGAGTTAAAGCTTTACCTGACGGCTTAGATCACAACTTATCTAATATGGGAGAAATCCTATCAGGAGGAGAAAAACAAAGATTAGTTCTTGCGAGAGTTTTAATTAGAAATTATCCAATTTTAATTCTTGATGAAGCAACCTCAGCATTAGATGAAAAAACAGCAGTACAGATAGAAAACAATATCTTAGCTGACGATAAGTTAACTTTAATAATGATTTCTCACCATATACAAGAAGAAATCAAAAAACAACTAACAGAATGTGTAGAATTAAAAGTACAGTAATATACTCATTAAATGGATTAAACAAGATGGGAGTGACTCAAAAATCACGATTTTTAAGTCACCCCCGTTTTTTTATTTTACCCATACAAAAAAGCTAGGAAAAATTCCTAGCTTAACGTTCACATTTGAAATATAGGTAGTGAATCACCTTCCTTTATACTACCATATTTCTACTAGAAAATCAATTTTTTATATTTCGTTTTAGACCTTTTACTTTTTTAATACTCCCCTACAACCTTGTATTTTCTCAGTATATATTTTAATTGTTCATCTGTAACATCTTCATATTTATAATCTATATTTTCAACTGCTAGATAATTCAATACTTTTCTAATACTAACATATCCTTTTTTTGCCACTACAATATGATCTAGCATTTCTATACCAACTATTTCACCAACTTCCATTAGATTTATCGTCGTTTTTATATCTTCTATAGAAGGTGTTGCATCTCCACTTGGGTGATTATGCACACAGACAATGCTCGAAGCACTATTTTTTATCGCTAGTTTAAATACTTCCCTTGGATGCACCACTGACATAGATAAGCTACCTTTAAATACTTCTCTTTTTTCGATTATTTTACCTTTCGTATCAATATCTAATACTACGAAGACTTCTTGTGTTAAATTCTCTAAAGATGATTTTAAATAATTGGCTATTGACTGCGGGCTATCACACTTCACATCTAGGACATTCATCGCATATATTCTTCTTGCAAACTCTATATTCGCCAGAATATGTATCGCCTTTTCCTGACCTATCCCTTTATGTTTCATAAGTTCTGTTAAAGTTGCATCTCTTAACTTTGTAATACCTCCCATATCTTTTAAAATCGTGTCAGAAAGCTCAATTACATTTTGATTTTTTGTACCTGTTCTTAATAATATTGCTAGAATCTCTTTATCACTGAGAGCTAGAGCACCTAATTTTTTGAATTTCTCCCTCGGACGATCTTCTTCACTAAACTCTTTAATAGTGTATGCTACCATAATAATCCCTCCCTTATTAATATGATTGTTAAATAACTAAGCACTATGAATGGTACTAGTGGTAGTTTCGTTTTTCTTTTAACTTTTTTCAAAATAATTAACCAAATAGCAAAGAATCCTGCATATAAAAATGTGAAAATTAACAAATACACTCCCTCAAATAAATTTAAATTTAAAGCTAATACACAAAATACTTTTAT
>CAURKK010000157.1:0-2948 GCA_963525505.1 uncultured Gemella sp. | reverse complement strand
CTTCTCAATTATCACAAGCAAAAGAAGCAGGAGTAAATCCAACATTAGCATCATCTGTTGCGGGTGTAATAACACCAACAAGCGATGGATACATATTCAAAGGTGAGAGTGATATTATAGGTAGAAATAGTTTTGGCTTTATAGTTCAACATGGTAATCACCAACACATAATACCATATTCACAACTAAGAGGAACTCAATGGGAATATTTACTAGGTAATCAAGAGAATACACCTAGTACTTCGACATTAAATACTCCAACAAATAATCTAGCAAACGACGAACACCATGAACATCATGAGGCACCTGCAGTATCCGACGATGGTTATAAATTCGATCCAAAAGATATAGTAGCAGAAGACGAGAATGGCTACACAGTACGTCATGGAGATCATTTCCACTATATTCCAAAAAATAAAGTTGAACATAAAGAAGAAAGTGTTACACCTACACCAACAATCCCTACCCCTACATTACCTGAAGTGGAAAAAACAACAGAAGCTACTAAGCCAGCTCCAGTTGTTCCTACACCAACATTACCTATAGTAGATAAGGTAGAACAACCTAAGGTAGACAATACAATTGTAAAACCTAGTGTATTATCTTTTGCAGGTGTACAATTCGAAACAAGCGACGGATTTATTTTAAAAGAAAATACTGTAGGTACACCTACATCACTAGGTTTAATTGTTGATCATAATGGACATCAACACTTTGTATACTATAAGCAATTAGTTAATTCTAAATTTGAAAAATTAATTCCTGAAAAATACTTAGAGCAAGCTAAAAAAGAATATACAGAATTAGAAAATAAAGCAACTGAAAAAATAAACTATTTAGTAAGAAATAACATTGATAGAAACTCAATTAAATTTGTCTCTACAGCAAAAGGAGATGCACTTTCATATGACGGTAAAACTACACTTTTAGATGACATCAATACTGACGATGTAGTTGAGTCATCAACTGATAAACCTAAAGAAAGTAATAAGGAAGATAATAGAGAAAATTATCCTGAAGAAGTTACTAAAAAAATTAACCACCTAGCTAAAATTCTAGGAATAGATGCTAAACTTATTAAATTAATAAACACTGAAAATGGACAAGCATTAACTTATCCACATGGAGACCATAGCCACACTGTCTTATTAAATGCAATTCATGTTGATGAAACTGAAGTTACTATTACTGAAGAAATTCAAAAACAAATTAATTATATTGCTGATGTTTATGGTGTACCTAAAGAAGCTGTTAAAGTAACAAAAGACTTCTTTGTCTTCAATGAACCAGCGCATGCTTATGATCCAACACATATTCACCCATACCTAGTTCCTCGTGAAAAATTCTATATTCCTGAGGTTACAGGTGACGATGAAGTGGATTTTGAAAATGAATTACTTGCCTTATCAAAACGTACAGGTATTCCTGCAGATAAAATTAAACGTGATGGGGATAAATTTGTAATTCCTCATGGTGATCATGATCACTTTGTTAAAATTTTATCTAAAGGAGCAGACATCTATTACAAAAATAGAATTCCTAATATCACAGGAAACTATGTTTCTGGAGACTTCGATAAAGAAGCTGTATTCAAACGTATCGAGGAACTTAAAGCTAATAACCTTGCTAAACACAGCGATGATAAAAAACAAGCAAACCGTGTAAATCGTGCACTAGATCAATTACGTGCAACAATAGAAGAATTACCAACTAACTCTACTAACGGTTACCTTGAAATGTTAAATAATTTTGACAATAAATATATCAAAGAAGAAGCGAATACGGATACTTATAAAAATGATGAACTAGTTAAAAAATATAATACACTACTTAACCGAGTTAAAGACACTGATGTTGAGAAATATGGGCTTTCAAAAACAGACTTAACTAACGAATTAAATGAGGCTAGCTCGAAAAAAGATGCTAATACACTTAACAAGATTAGTCATATGTTAGATGAATTACAAAAATTCGAAGATCGTGGAAATATTACAACAGTAAGCTATATCAAATACTTCTTAGAAAATATAGATAGCGATAAAATAAGTACTGAGTTACGTGAAGAACTCGCTTCACTTATTAAAGACTCTTACGAATCTCAAGCACTCATTACTAGAACACCAATGAGAACACTTGTAACAAGGCTTATTAATGCAAAAAATGCTCTTCACTATGCCTTAGAACACAACGAAAGTTCAAAAATGGAATTCGGTGAAAACTATAATAAATTAAATGAGACTGATAGTGATGGTGCAACACTTCGCTCTTCAGCTGATCAATTCTCTAAAGAAGCTAACGATCCTTCATTCCCAATCGAATTCTCTAATGCAAAATATGATAAAGCAGATTTTGAAAAATATGCGAATAAAACAACAGAGAAATCTGAATCTACTACTCCAAAAACCAGAAGAAGAAAAAGATAATAACACAAATAATGATAGTAATACTGGAAATCAACCTAACAGTGAAGTAAGCGCACCTAAAGAAGAAAATAATGCGACAGATAATAAAAAAGTAGAACTTACTCCAGAAGAAACTGCAAAAGTAAACTTACTTGCAGGAATCTTTAAACTTTCTCCAGATTCTTTAAATGTTATTGAAACACCTTACGGTAAAGCAGTGAACTTCAAGCTAGGCGAAAAAACTCAAACAATGTTAATTAATGATATAGATAGATTACTTGCTGCATTATTAGCAAGTGCTAAACCAAAAGAATCTTCAACAGAAAATGATAATAGTACGACTCTTAACTCAGAAAACGAAGTTTCAAATACAGAAAACAACACAACAAACAGCGAAAACAAAAATAACCAAGAAAAAGAAACAACAAACGCCTCACCTGAAGAAAAATAAATTAAACACTAAAAAACACTTGACAATAAAGCTTAACATGGAGTAAAATTAGTTTAAATAAATATATAAAATTTGATAATAGACATGTTTTAATC
>CAURKK010000156.1:0-2960 GCA_963525505.1 uncultured Gemella sp. | reverse complement strand
GGAAAGTCATGATAATCAAAAAAGAAAAATCTTAAAAAAATAACGAATATTAATGAGACAGAACATATTTTAAAATGTTTATCTTTTTTTATTTTCACATTAAACAAAATAAGAAATATAAGAATTAAACTCCACCTTGCTAAACTTACTGATATATCCATAATTTATCCTCCTTATAAAAAACAATCACTCTTAGTACTATAATTTCTACTTACATTATATCATATAGTTAACATAAAATAAAACGTTTACAAAATAGTTCTAAATAGTAGAAATTCTTTATAACATAAAAAATATCACTAAGAAACATTCTATATTTCTTAGTGATACACTCTTTATTATAATATTTTTGAGAAGAATTCTTTTGTTCTTTCTTCTTTTGGATTATCGAAGATTTCTGATGGAGTTCCTTCTTCTAAAACTATTCCACCATCCATGAATATTACTTTATCAGCAACTTCTTTTGCGAAGTTCATTTCGTGAGTAACTATTAGCATAGTTAATCCTTCTTCTGAAAGTTCTTTAATTACATCTAGTACTTCTTTTACCATTTCTGGATCTAATGCACTAGTAGGTTCATCGAATAGTAATACTTCTGGTGAGTTAGCTAAGGCACGCGCGATAGCCACACGTTGTTTCTGTCCTCCTGAAAGACTATTCGGATAAACATCCTTTTTGTCTTCTAATCCAACACGTCTTAGTAACTCAACTGCCTTTTTCTCTATGTTTTCAGCAGTATCATCACCAAATGTTTTTGGAGCAAGTGTAATATTTTCTAATACACTCATATTAGGGAATAGATTAAAGTTTTGGAAAACCATTCCTACTTTTTTTCTATATTTATTAATATTTTGTTTAGTAATGTCTTCACCGTTGTATAAGATTTGTCCATTTGTAGGTGTTTCTAATAAGTTTACACAACGTAATGCTGTACTTTTTCCACTACCACTTGAACCTAGAATTACGATTTTCTCCCCTTTTTCGACGCTGATATTTACACCTTTTAATACTTCTAATTTTCCGAATTTTTTATGTAAATCTTTTATTTCTAATAACAATTTGTTCACCTACTTCGTTAATTTTTTCTCTAAACGTTTTACCAATAGTGATAATATTGATGTAATTATAAAATATATTGCGGCAGCTACTAAGTATGGACCAAATGTTTGGTATGTAGCATTTTTTACAGTGTTCGCTGTAAACATGATATCTGCTACCCCTACAAAGTATACTATTGAAGATTCTTTTACCAATGAAATAAACTCATTACCTAATGCTGGTAAACTATTTTTTAGTGCCTGTGGTAAGATGATTAATTTCATAGTTTGGAAATAGCTAAGTCCTAAAGAACGCCCCGCTTCCATTTGACCTTTGTCAATCGCTAATATTCCAGAACGGAATATTTCACTTACATATGCTCCTGAGTTAATTGAAAGAGCAATTATCGCTGACATAAATGGTGTGAACGAAATCCCAATTTCTGGTAATGCAAAATAGATAATCATAATTTGCACTAATATTGGTGTATTTCTAATTACTTCTACATATATTGCTGCTATTATATTGAATACTTTAATAGTACTAATTTTTGCTAAACATATTACAATTCCAAGTATTAATCCTACTAGTAAAGCTATAAGTGAAACTTTTAAAGTTGTTACTGTAGCTTCTAAATACGTCGTGTAATAATTTGGAAGAAAATCAAACATTCTATTTTATACCTCTCTTTTATTCGCTTTGTGCAGCAATCTTAGCATATTTATCAAGTTCTTTTTCAAAAGCTTTTTGTTCTTGAATTTCTTTGATTACTGCGTTAACTTTTTCTAGTAATTCTTTGTTACTATTATCTTTTCCTTTTTTGAAGGCAATTGCCATACCTGTTGCTTCTGGATCATTTTCTGCAGTGAATTTACTAATTTTAATATCAGTATATTTATTCATAGCGATTTTTGCAACGTCATCTGGAATTAATACTACATCTATTTTTTTATTTTTTAAGTCTTGTAGTAAACTTGGTACGTCTGTTAAAGCTTGGATATTTTTCTCATCCATTTTTAGTTGTTCTTTTGCATAAGTTTCATAAGTAGAACCTTTTTGAACACCAATTTTTTTATTTTTAAGATCGTCTACTGATTTGATTTCTTGGCTATCTTTATTTACTACAAAAATCCCTTTACTTGTGTAATAAACATCTGAGAAATCAACTGCTTTTTTTCTTTCCTCTGTTGGGTTAACTCCTGAAATTACCATGTCAACTTTGTTAGCATTTAAAGCTGCGATTAATGAATCAAAGGCCATTTCTTGAATTTCAACTTGAACACCTAATTTTTTAGCTACTTGTTCAGCTAAGTAGATATCAGCTCCAACAACTTTTTTATTTCCATTTTCTGTAGTTAAAAACTCATATGGTGGATAGTCCGGTGATACTCCTAAAACAATTTTACCTTTGTCTTTAAGTTCCTGTGATTTTGTTTTTGTGCTACTGCTTGAGCACGCTGTTAATGTGAATACTGTGATAATTGATGTAATGAATAATAATAATTTTTTCATTGTCTTGTCTCCTTTTTTCTTTATTATATTATATAACTATAGAAAAGAACAAATTATAAATAAAAAATCTCCTTGTAACTAGCAATACTAGCTACAAAGAGACGAAATTTCGCGGTGCCACTCTTTTTGATATACTATATCAAGAAATTACAGTCCATGGTCTGTAGGGTTAACGAGATAAATAAAAAAGTCTTTTTATAATTTCCGAAGAAACTATAAAAAGACGAAATCAATTCCGCGTTGCCACTTTTCTTGGTATTTAGCATACCCACTCAATCTCTTTAAGGCAGAGTTACCAATTATTTAATAATTGCCTAAAAAGTGCGTTCATCTAGAAAAATTACTAACCTCACACCAACGTTAGCTCGCTAAAAATTTTTTACCAAATTACTATTCTTTTCTAAGGTTTT
>CAURKK010000155.1:0-3008 GCA_963525505.1 uncultured Gemella sp. | reverse complement strand
AACCTTCATAAAAATAAAAAACTTAATGATTTAAAATTACACATATTGATTATATTCATACTTACACATACTATACAATTAACTTCTGTATAAAATAAGATAAATCCTTTAAAATTAGAGTCTATTACGTAAAATTAACACTAAAATATATCTTATAGTAAAACAATTAGAATTCTATTGATTCATAGAAAAATTGTTTTAATCTTTTTTATAACTCTCTCATAGTATCATTAAAATTATCTTTTACTATTTGTTTCAGCTAATACTGTGTATAATAGTTTAGATTTATACTCTTTCTATATTTTATATACTATACTCTCTTAGTTTGCCTATCCCACAGCAGTCATAATCTTACCAATATAGTAAATTCCCCACACTATTGCACCTATAATAAACAACAGAACCATTGAAGATGAAGCAACCGAAAGTAATTCCCTCTTTTTATATGTATCTTTCTTATAGGATAAAATTATAACAACTATTTTTAATACAACACTACTTATTCCTATATGCACACCATATCTAAAAACAAATCCTAATAACCAAAATCCAATTTCTGCTCCAGCAATACCAAATACAAAACCGAAGAAAAAGCCTGCATAAATAAATATATCTAGTCCTATTGAACTTCTTAATATTAATTTTGCTAATTTTTCTCTTTCATCAATGTAATATCTCATAATCTACATTTTCCTTATTAAATATATTTACTACTTATTTCTAACTAAACTCATATTTTGTTAATAAACACATTCATCCCTGATATTCCTTCATTTTTAAACTCTATTCCAGAATTTAAAAAGCTAAATTATCTAATCCGCACCAAAACATTTTATATACTACTATTATAGCAATTCCCCCCTTTTTTTCAAACATTACTAAAAAAATATACATATCTTATACAGATAGTTTTTTAAATTATAAGTTTTTTGAATTTTTGTAAATATTAAAGTAAATATAAAATTATAAATAATTAGATTATTTATAACTTTTTTACTAAATTCTTTTGTCTTAAGGTCTTATATAATGATATAATAATAGTGTATTAATTTTATTTAGAAAAGAGCGCTATCTATGGGATTTTTTATAATAACTTTATCTTTTTGCTTTATTGTATTACTATTATTTTTACTTACAATTTATATCTACTTTAGGCTTCTAGTAGCTGTACTAGAGAAAAATGATGTTCCTCAATGGATATATAAGTTTGGACAAGGATTTAGAGGAAGATTTGCTATTGGAAAATTAGATGATATTACAGACTCTACTGCATTAAAAGAAGCCACTTTATTCATTTTAAATTTCTTTTTGGCTAATATACTTCTTTTAATTATAATATATTATAAAACTCACAACTTCCCAGTAACATTGTATACATGTTTAAAAGCAGAATTTGCTATTGTTATTGCTGTCATAATATTTACCTACACCAGCAGACTTATTCTACTCTTGCTAAATATAAAAAAGAAACCAGCCTACAGATATTCTTCATCAAACGCTGTAATCGGTTCAATCTTTTTTACCTCGTTTGCCTTTACTCTTTGTGTATCAATAACAGGTTTTCCTGAAAAACCTATCGAAATCCAATTAGATAAGACTAATGTGATTATTGGTAAAACAAAGGCGTCTGAACTTTTAGATGCTGGCTTCACCTTTACTAAAAAAACACCTGAAAGTGAAATTATAAATAAACGCAATGATCACTTTTACTACGGTGAGCTTGTAGAGATAGTTCGCGATGAAAAATCCTATGGTTTTATGAGTATTACCCCTACATGGAAAGATGTTGATAAGCTTAAGAATTGCACCATAACATATTATAAAATTCCGGCAGATAGTACAATTCTATCTACTGTTAAATTTAATCATACAGACTTATCTCAACTAACTATCCATGATTTTAAAACAAAAAAATTAACGGATATTTTTTCTCTAACCCCTGTAGATTATAAAGAAATAAAGCATGATACAGATTTCCAACTCAAACTACAAACAGCTGACTACACTCTATGGAAAAGATATAGCATCGAAGCCAACTTCGCAGCAGACGGTTCTCCATTCTATTATAGTGTACGAGCTCAACATACAATATGGGAGTAAGCTTTGTCAAGCTTACTCCCATTTAACAATTCTTATCTAATGTCCTAATATATAAATATCATTCCAATCACTATAATCAAGTTTAATATCCCCTATTTTTTGAAAACTTAATAATTTACTGTTTAACCATCTATAGAAATCTCTAATATTTCATCATACAAACCTTCAATTTCAATATCTAAAATATGGTCTGCGTCAAGCTCATGTTCTGTATAAGTTAAAATGTTTCGTTCCCCTATTCTTCTAATTATCGGTTTACCTAACTTTTCCTCAATACTATGAACATCTTCATCAGGATAACAATATTTAAAAGTTTCCGATTTCACACAGGCATCTATTATTTTAGTTAAATTTTCAGAATATAAATCAAGTAATTTTCCTGAAAAAACTAATTCTTCTTCTGTAAAATCTTCTTCATCAGTATTAAGTTTAAATCCATTTATCTCTCATATTGATAAACAGATGAATATTGAGTTTTATTAAAAATAAAATCTTCCTTTTTTAGTATACAATCCATTATTTTTTCTCCGTTATCTAACTATAAATTAAAGATAATACTCCATATAAAATCAGTACAATTCCAACAATAGAATTCAAAACCTTATATCCAGTCTCTCCAAAATTTTCAAAAATAAACCTTTTAAAGTTCTTTCCTGAATCTGCAGTACTATATTTATTTATTCCTGCGAAATCAAAAACTGCCGCTAATGTATAAAGTAAGCCCACGACTATAAATACATATTGATAATTTTGCTTTAAAAGGTCTATTATTTGATTAATATTCAATCTCTCATTCATACTTATTTCTCTTAAAACTCCTCGGTTACATCATACCAACCTTCAACATTAATTGCTTCATCATTTATGTATGTTTCGAAATAAGAATATACTACATCTGCATCTAGGAA
>CAURKK010000154.1:0-3015 GCA_963525505.1 uncultured Gemella sp. | reverse complement strand
AAAGTAAAGTTTAGTTCATAAAAAATACAAGTATTTTATTTATAAGGTTCTTCCGTGACATTACAAAATTAATATAGTATAATTAAAATGTAAATGATTATATATGAAGGAGAGGGAAAATGGATAGACTAAAACAATTAACACAATACATGATTTATTCTTATGAGAATTTTTCCAATTCTCAATTAGATAATCAAGAACTAAAACTACAAAAATTAATGTATTTTGCTCAAAGAGAAAGTTATGCTTTGACGGGAGAACCTTTATTTGATAATGAATTTGAAGGGTGGATTCATGGACCAGTTCTGCCAGAATTAAGATATTATTTCGATGAGAATTATAAATCAACACAAAACAGTGATTTAATTTTATGTGATCGTGATAAATATATAATTAATAGCACGATAGCTAAATATGGACAGTATGATGCGTGGTATTTAAGAAATTTATCACATGATGAGATTTCATGGAAAAATAGTAGAATAGGCTTGGGTGATAGCGAACCAGGACAAAGAATCATCTCGAAAGATGATATTCGTTTAGATGCAGAAAAAGTTAGAATATATGATTACCAATATGATTCATATCTTGATGAATTCGAAGAATTTGATGAAGAGGTTATGACTCATGAGTAATCAACAATTTGAAGGTTGTATAAAGAAATCTAGATTACCATATTATGATATTGTTAGTGAAAATATAAAATTTAAGGCGAGACCTGTGCTTTTAATAAAAGCAGAAAAAAACGAAGGGTCCTGTGATTTTACAGTATTACCTCTGTCGTCTATTAGTGTAAAGATGAATATTAATAGTGAATATGATATTCCAATAGATAAAAATGTGTATCCATTACTTAATTTAACACGGGATACATCCTATATTCGTATACATAAATTAATGACTTTGCATACATCACAATTGTCAAATCAAACAATAGCAAATCTTAAGGAATTATATCCAGATTTATGGAGTAATATAGTTAGTAAAATTCAAGAATATCTAAGTGGTTTAAAATAAGTATATTAGATTTACAAAATCCTATGATTGTTTAAATATAAAATAATAAAGAAGGTGGCTCACTACCTATATACCAAAGGTGAAAGTTTAAAGATAGAAGAGAGGTTTCAACCTCTCTTTTTTGTCATTTACTCAATGAAAAAATATTTCAAGAGAATATATAGTAATTCTAACTTGTATTTAATTTCACATGTAAAAATTTGAAAAAAACTCTTTATAGGTATATAATTAAGTGTTGGCAAAATTTTATTATAAAGAGGATAGCATGAGAAATTTAATAAATAAAATGCTGGATCTTTACAAAGAACCTAAATACAAAAGTATAGTAAATTATATTTTCTTTGGAGTTTGTACGACTTTAGTAAATGTGGTTACATACTTTATTTTGTATTACTATGGGATGGAAGTTAGACCAGCGAATTTAATATCTATAACATTATCAATTTTATTCGCATATTTTGTTAATGCTAAATACGTATTTAACTCTAAAGCTGCTGGGTTTAAGAAAGTTCTATATGAACTTACAAAGTTCTTTACAGCTAGATTATCTACACTTGTTATAGAAGTATTCGGAGTTGAGTTATTCATTTACTTAGGAATGAATGCATATTTAAGTAAATTTATTATTCAGTTCGTAGTACTTGTTGCTAATTATGTAATTAGTAAATTTTTAGTTTTCACAAAGGAGAAAAATAACTAATGAAATGGTTTATTACTGATATGGATGGAACTTTTTTAAATGACAAAAAAGAAGTTGCACCAAATGCGAAAGATGTGATTGTTAAACTGCAAGATAAGGGAAGTAAATTCATAATTGCCACAGGAAGACCAGATATTGCGGTAAAACACTATTATCACAACTTAGGGATGAACGATGTAGTTATTTCTAACAATGGAAGCTTAATTAGAAATCTATTAACAGGTGAGATAGTATATCAAAAGAGCTTTAAAATAGAAGAAATAGAAAAAATATATAGTATGTTTAAAGAATTAAACGATGACGAGATAGAATTTCATGTTTATACATTAAACTATATATACTGTACACATTTATCATTTAGCATGGCACGTATGAAACGTATAGAAGCGAATATGCCAGAAGAATTAAAAACACCGATGTATATCCATGAAGACATTATAGGTGAACTTAAGAAAAACAATGAAGACTGTCAAAAAATTATGATGATTGCAAAAGATCATGATAAAGTAGTGAAATTTTTTAACAGAGTTAGTGAAGTATTAGAAGTTGATGGAACATTTTCAGCAACTAATTTCTTTGATATCATGCCGAAAGGATGTAACAAAGGGACTGCAATTGAAAAATTAGCAGAATATTACAGGTCACCAATTGAAGATTGTGTAGTATTTGGTGATAATTTCAATGACAAAGAAATGTTTGATGTGGCAGGATGGAGTGTCTGCCCGGATAATGCTAAAGAAGAAATTCAAAATATGTGTGATGAAGTTATTGGAAATAATAATGATTTTTCTGTTATTAAATATGTAGAAGATTATTATGAAAAAATTAAATAAATACTTGATAACTTAGCGAAAATTTGATAAATTAGAAGGTAGCGTATTAATTACCTATATAGCGATTTACATATAAATAATTTTATATTCGATTACTATAAATTGTACAATGAAAAATAAAATAAAGGAGAACTTTCATGAGAGGAAGAAGAAATGAGAAGAAAAAGTTCAGTAGAATAATAGCTTTTTTGTCATTAGTAGTTATTATCCTTACATCAATAGGATTAACATCAAAATCTAATGCCGAAAAAGTAAATCTTGGACTAGATCTTCAAGGAGGATTTGAGGTACTATACCAAGTAGAACCTCTTAAAGATGGTCAGACAATAGACGAAGCAGCTGTTAAAGCAACTGCAGATACTATTAGTAGACGTATTAACATACTTGGAGTAAGTGAGCCGGTTATTACAGTTGAATCAGGAAATAGAATCCGTGTTGAACTTGCAGGGGTAAAAGACCAAGAAA
>CAURKK010000153.1:0-3031 GCA_963525505.1 uncultured Gemella sp. | reverse complement strand
CGTGAGATACTGTCGAAACAAACTCGCGACGTTCTTTTTCTTGACGTTCTTGATCCGTTACATCATAAAGAACTATAATATATCCTTCTAACTCTGTTGACATCTGCGTCAGGTCTTCTTTTTCTTCTTTAACTATTTTTGAAAACTCTGCACGCAATAACAAACTTTCATCAGTTTTCGAAGTATTAACAAGTAAACTATCTTCTGCCTCGATAATATCTCCGATATGTTCATATTCTGTAATATTCAAAATTTTCAACGCATCTTTCCCGATAAAAATCTCCTCATCGCGAGCACCAATCATATCTTCTGCAGAAGTATTAATCAAGATTATTCGACCATTATTATCAGTCGTAATAATACCATCCATCATACTTTCGATAATAGTCGCTAGCTTTCTACGTTCTGTCTCTGTTACCGCTTGTTCCTCTTCTATCCTTTTAGAAATCTTATTAAATACTTTTGCCAAGTCTCCTATTTCATCATTAGTATCAATCCCAACAACCGTACCATAGTTCCCAGACGCCATTTTTTTAACTTGAGAACTCATTTTCTCAATAGAACTTGTAACTGTCTTCGAGGCAACGAAACCTATGATTGTCGTAATTAAAATAGATAGTACTGTCCCTATAATGAAGATTCTAGTAATACCATTAACATCCTGATAAACACTTTCTATATCAGCCATTAATGATACTACACCTACGATTTTATCCCCTTGCTTTATAGGGCTGACATAAATCCAAACCCTCTTTCCTAATTCGACATTATTCTGAATTTTTTTCGCACTTTCTCCTGTTTTTAACACTTGGCTAACTAATGGATCAAATGACCTTTTAGCTAAATATTCGTCATTTCCATTTTTAGATGATGAAGCTACAATTTTAGAGTTATTATCAATAATACTAACAGATAATAATTTTTGTATATTAAATTCACTAATAAGCTTGGCAATACCACTCTTAGCATTAACCGAAGCTACATCACCTTCTATTTTAATACTATCTCCATTTGTCGCACCAACTACTCGTTCTTCGTTGTCATTCTTTTTATCATCTTTATCCAATTCTTCACGAATGTGGTAATTCAGAATTTTTTCTTGTTCAATAATATTTTGTTCAAAGTTATTTATATTAGAAGTTCTAAGTTGCGCTGTAAAAAATAGCCCTATCAGTTGTAGAGCTATTATATTCACAAGAACATAGACAACAACGAACTTAACTCTAATAGACGAAAACCAACGTCTATTAATATTCTTGTAATTAAATAAATTCATTACTCTTCACCTATGAAATATCCTACACCACGACGTGTCATAATATATTCTGGTTGCGAAGAATCAGTTTCAACCTTTTCTCTTAAACGTCTTACCGTAACGTCAACTGTACGTACATCTCCAAAATAATCATATCCCCATACAGTCTGCAATAAGTTTTCACGAGTTAAAACTTGCCCTGGGTGTTGAGCTAAATAATAAAATAAATCAAATTCACGACGTGTAAGATCAATTTCTTTACCATTTTTCTTAATAACATAAGCATCTGGATAAATAACTATATCTTTTATCGCCAATTCACTTGTTTTTTCCTCTTCTACATCTTCTTGTTGTTTTGAAACACGACGAAGATTTACTTTGACACGAGCCATAAGCTCTCTTGTAGAAAATGGTTTAGTTACATAATCATCTGCCCCAAATTCTAATCCAAGTACCTTATCAATCTCACTATTTTTTGCAGTTAGCATTATTATAGGTATATTTTTCTTCGCACGAACTTCACGACAAACTTCCATACCATCTTTTTTAGGTAACATCAAATCTAGTAAAATCAAATCAGGATTTTCACTAAATGCAAGTTCAACCGCACGTTCTCCATCATTCGCTATAATTACATCATAACCCTCTTTTTTCAAATTAAAGTCTAGAATTTTCGCAATCGGCTCCTCATCATCAACTACTAAAATTTTGTATTCAGCCATCCGAGCTCCTCCTTAATTATAAATTATTTCATAGTCTAGTTTTTCTACTTTTTCGCATAGACTCTTCTATATTATATCATTTTTTTTTCTTTTTTTCAGCACCTAACATGTAGAAGATTCGTATAATTAAGTATATTAACAATCTCTTAAATATTTTAAAGCTCTCTTGTCTTTACCCTATCTTATCATCTACTCTATGAAATATTTACTTTGCATTTGATTTTTTCTTCTTCTCAATTTCATCTAACACGCTCTGTATAAAGTTGTTAAATGTTACACTATAAGAATTTTTATTTAAATTATTCAAGACAGTTTCACTCTGCAAAGTTGAGTTAATCTGATCGCTCAAAGATGTCAGAATATCTTTCGATAACATACCTAACAATTTAATATCTTCTAATGAAAATTCTTTATACTCTGCAACAATATTTTTATGATTAACATCTCCATTTGCCAAAAGAGCTACCATCGTTTCTTGATTATCTCCTAAAAATCCCTTTATACCATGTATCCCTGCATCTTTTATTATATAAACATCTCCTAAATAACAGCCTATACCCAACAATTCCGAAATACGCGTGAAAATATCACTTTCGGAAACAATTCTCTTCACAGACCCTGTAAATTCTATTTTTTTCTTAGCAACCTTCTTAACTTTTCTACTATATCTGGCTAATCTCTCATAATATAAGACTTCATCCATATCTGGCGTCATAAAAATATCAACACCATCTTTTAAATATAACGGCGCTGCATTATAAACTATTGTTTCCTTAACATTATATTCCAAAGCAACACGCATGGCGATATTCCCACCTAAAGAATGCCCAGTTAAAATAATATTTTCACCATACTTTTTTACCATTCTCTTATAAAACCTATAACACGGTGGATAATGTTCTCCTTGCCCAAGGCAAACACCTACAACATCAGCATACAAATCCTTTTCTCGATCAAAATAATAGTTCGTTCCCGTATAAGCTAAAATATAATTATCTAATTTAGTATTTTTAAATAAGCTTCCACTACTCCCTGTTTTCTCATCATAAAAACT
>CAURKK010000152.1:0-3033 GCA_963525505.1 uncultured Gemella sp. | reverse complement strand
GTGATGACCAGAAGGTAAAACTAGAAATAGAAGGTTTAGAAAGTGGGCTTGAAGGTACAGTTGAGCCAGGGACAATTACGATTTCTATTAGAGAAAAAGTAACGCGTGAGTTTAAGGTAACGCCTACTGTGAAAAAAGAGAGACTATTAATAGGATATGAAATAGAGAAACTTAGCGTTAATAATGAAACTGTAAAAATCTCTGGGGATATTGATAGTATTAATAGAATACATGAAGTTCGCGCAGAAAGTGCAACTCGTACGAAACTAAGCAAAAATACTAAAGAAGAAGCAAAATTAGTTGCTTATGACAGTAATTATAACAAAATAGAAGATATTCAGATAGAACCTGGTTCAACGGTAATGTCGATTGAGCTAAAAAGTTTAGAAAAAGAAGTTCCGTTGGAAGTTAATACTATTGGGAAACTACCATCTGGGTATGAACTAGTTAGTGTAACGGCCGATGTAAGTAAGGTTACTATTAGAACAGAAAATCAAGAAACATTAGATAGAATAACAAAAATGCTAGTTGATGTCGACTTGAGTGATGTTAAGGAAGAGACAGAAGAACGTAGTAACTTGAAAATTTATTCAAAAGAAGATCTTCGAGTAGCAACTGATACACCAATAGTAAAAGTAACTATAAAAGTAAGGAAAAAATAAGCATGTCAGATAAAAAAATGATGTTTTTAGCGGTGAATATGCTGATAACGGTATTGAGTTTAGCTATAATAATAGGAACGATGTTTATCGAAAATCAAAAGACAAAACTAGTAGCTATAGCTGTGGCAATCAGTATACTTGTAACTCAAAAAATTGTAGAAATAATTGTTATAAAAGAGACAAGGAAGGTAAGTATAGTAGTTTTGATTATTATAGTTGCCGCCGCTGGTTATTTCGGATACAAAATTTTTTAAAAAAAGGGGGAGCTAATGTTATTTACTTTAGCTCCTAATTTTAAGAAGTATAGTTTTAGAAGGATGTTATTGTCAAAATGAAGTCTAACTGGAGTTCGATTTTAGGTTGAGAAAAAACAGAATTCTAATAAAATTATAGGAGATTAGTATGGATAAATTGTTTTCATCAAAAATATATATAAAGCATCGCTTTAAATTGATAATGTTACTAGATTTGAAAATAGTAGCGTTAGGAATTATTGCGTCAATATTTTTAGGTAAGGCTTCGGATCCTTTCGCAATGTTGACCACGCACTATATAGAAATAGGTGAGTTTTTAATTATTTCCTTAATTATATACGCTATTAGTTTTAAATTATTTGGAATAAATAAATCTTTATGGTCGTATTTAGGAGTTAATGAAATTGTTAATATCTGTGTTTCGGTATTTGTTGCAGACTTAATTACAAGCATACTATATCAATATATGCTGCCTGATACATTTTCTAATATAAGATTTGCTATTTTCTCACCATTATTAATTATTGCTGGGATTATGTTTATTAGAATGCTTTACCGTGCGTTACGCGAGCGAGAAGTAGGACGTACAGGAAAAGCCACATATAAAAACACCTTTATTATTGGAGCGGGAGATGCTGGATATATACTGTTAAAAGAATTATCTAAAAATAATGTTTTCCGTGCGAATGTTGTAGGGCTTATTGATGACAGAAGAAAAAATTCTGTAATAAGTGGGGTAACGGTTGTAGGAACAACTTATGAATTGTTAAAACTTATTCCAAAGTATGAAGTTGAACAAGTGTTTTTAGCTATACCATCTATAGACGCATACAATAAAAATAGAATATTAAATATTTTAAAAGAAGCAAATATTAGTATAAAAGTTATGGGCTCTGGGGTAACAGTTGAAGATGGAGAAAGTATTTCAAAACACCTTAAAGATGTCTCGATAGAAGATTTATTGGGGCGTGGAGAAGTTAAGCTTTCTCAAGGAGAAATTCGTAGTTATCTACGCGGTAAAAGTGTTCTTGTCACAGGCGCTGGTGGTTCAATCGGTAGCCAAATCGTTCGTGAAATTTTCAAATTTAAACCGAGTAATTTAATTTTAGTAGATGTAAATGAAAATGCTCTTTATATGTTAGAGCGTGATCTTGATTTTGAAAGAAGTCATTCAAAAGAATATGAAGGTGTAAATTATATCTCAGAAATTGTTAGCATTCGTGAAAAAGAGGCTTTAAGAGAAGTATTTGATAAATATAAACCAGAGGTAGTCTTTCATGCGGCAGCTCATAAACATGTACCTCTAATGGAACGTCGCCCGCAAGAAGCGATTAAAAATAATGTTTTCGGGACAAAAAATGTTATGGATGTAGCAATAGAAAAAGATGTTGAGCGATTTATTATGATTTCAACAGACAAAGCGGTAAATCCAGCAAATGCAATGGGAGCGTCAAAACGTTTAACAGAGATTATCTTACAGTCAAAAGGCAATAAATATAAAACGAAATTTGCAGCTGTTCGCTTTGGGAATGTTTTAGGTTCAAATGGTTCAGTTATTCCAATTTTCAAAGAACAAATAAGAAAAGGTGGGCCAATAACAATAACACACCGTAATATTATTCGTTACTTTATGACTATACCAGAAGCGGCGCAGTTAGTTTTACAAGCTGGTTATTATGCGAGTGAGGGAGAAATTTTCCTTCTAGACATGGGAGAGCCGGTGAAAATTATAGATCTGGCAACAAACCTAATCAAACTTTCAGGTTTAGAACCATATAAAGATATAGCTATTGAAGAAATCGGGCTTCGTCCAGGAGAAAAAATGTACGAAGAATTATCATTAGATTACGAAAATAGTGAGAAAACAGATAACAAAATGATTTATAAAAATACAACCTTAGACATCGATGTAGACGAACTAAATGTTAAGCTAGACAAACTACAAGTGATGCTAGGGCATGCAACTAACAAAGAAATTCGCGACGAGTTGTTTAATATAATAAATTGTTATAATGGGTAGAAGAATAAAACTCCATCGTTGAGTGCGATGGAGTTTTTGCTCTATCTTTTTTTATTTTAACAAGTGTGCTATAATTGTTAAGGAAAAATAAACTTAT
>CAURKK010000151.1:0-3053 GCA_963525505.1 uncultured Gemella sp. | reverse complement strand
AAAAATAAATTGAAATATATATTGTTTCTCGTATCTGCAAAATTGTATAAAAAAGTCAGAGGGAAAATGGGTTAGATAGTCATGAAAGTTTTAAAAAACTATGCTTACAATCTCTCTTATCAATTATTGGTGATTATTCTTCCGATTATCACAACACCTTATGTTACTAGGGTTTTTAGCTCAAACGATTTAGGAACTTATGGATATTTCAACTCAATTGTTACCTACTTTATTCTTTTAGCGACTTTAGGAGTTGCTAATTATGGGACAAAAGAAATTTCAAGTCATCGGAATGATATTCGAAAAAATTTCTGGGGTATCTATACCTTGCAGTTTGGAGCAACTTGCTTATCAATTTTATTATATATAATTTTGTGCTTTGCGTTTTCATTTATGCAGAATCCAGTAGCGTATATTTTAGGTTTAAGTTTATTATCTAAGGGAATGGATATTTCTTGGCTTTTTCAAGGCTTGGAGGATTTTCGTAAGATAACAGTTAGAAACATCACTGTTAAACTGGTGGGAGTTGTTTCAATATTTTTATTTGTCAAATCTCCAGGTGATTTATATCTATATGTTTCCTTATTGACGGTATTTGAATTATTAGGCCAGTTAAGTATGTGGTTTCCAGCTCGCGAATTTATTGGCAAGCCTCACTTGGATTTATATTATGCAAAGCAACATCTTAAACCAGTAATTTTATTGTTTCTGCCTCAAATAGCAATTTCTTTGTATGTTACTTTAGATAGAACAATGCTCGGTGCTTTAGCATCAACTACTGATGTTGGTATTTATGATCAAGCTTTAAAATTGGTAAATATATTACTTACTTTGGTAACTTCTCTGGGAAGTGTCATGCTTCCACGTGTTTCAAACCTTTTATCAAAAGGAAATAATGAAGCCGTGAATAGAATGCATCAGATGTCTTTTTTAATCTACAATCTTGTGATTTTTCCAACTATTGCAGGCATGTTGATTATCAATAATGACTTTGTGAAATTTTTCTTAGGAAATGACTTCCAAGAAGCAAGATATGCTATTGCAATCATGATTTTTAGAATGTTTTTTATTGGATGGACGAACATTATGGGAATTCAAATTTTGATACCTCATAATAAGAATAAAGAATTTTTGACTTCAACAACGGTTCCAGCGATTGTTAGTGTTGGTTTAAATTTACTTTTGCTGCCTAAATTTGGATATATTGGAGCTGCAATTGTTTCTGTATTAACAGAAGTATTTGTATGGGGCATCCAATTGTATTTTACAAGAAAATATTTAAAAGATGTACCAATTTATAAATCAACTGTTAAAATATTTTTAGCATCAATTCTTATGTATTTTGCTCTTTCATTTTTGAAGACAATTTTGATTTTTATACCTATTATTAATGTTGTTGTATATACTATATTTGGGGCGATACTTTATAGTTTACTAATTTTATTATTTAAAGTAGTTAGCTTAAAGGAAATAAAAGAGCAGCTATTAAATAATTAGTATTATTATAATCTATACAGAAATAATCAAAGTTATTTTTGTAAGAATTTGTTTTAGCTAAGTTAGTTGATTGAAAAAGTTTAGAAATGGAAGGATGAAAGATTGTAGATGAACTCAAAGATGAAAAATACTAAATAATATAAAAAAATTGTCAATTATGTTCATTCTATATTATTCTTTACTAAATAAATAATATGATAAAAATTAAATTTGAAAATCTACTGGTTAGTATTGTTGTATCTGTAGTGATATTTTTTAATACTATTTCTACTACAATGCTGGATAAAACTTTTTTACAAGCTAAAGCAAATTATCTTTTATTAGTAGTTTTGTTGTTAGGTCTTCGTTTTATGTTTCCAACACGTATTTCATTTAAATATCTAATATTTTCTTCTTTGCTATTATTATCAGGAATTTTAGTATATTTTCAGACTGGAAAACTTAATTTTCTTGTTTATTCAGCTCTTCTGGTCTTATTAGTTAATGTAGATATGAAAGTAGTTTTGAAAACGTATGTCATTGTAGCGGGCATTCTTGTACTAAGTGTATTTCTTTTATCTCTCTTAGGTGCAGTTCCCAATTTACAATATCATCGCGAAGGAGTTATTCGGAACTCATTTGGATTTATTTATCCTACAGATTTTGCATCCCACTGTTTCTACATTTTCTTGGCTTTTTCTTATTTATTGAAAGATAAATTTATATGGATTAGATCCCTAATAGGCGTACTTTTATCTTTTTTTATTATAAAATATTGTGATGCACGTTTAAATGCCTTATCAATTATTTTAGCAACAATTATTTTTATATTTTTCTACTTTAATGAAGATAAGAAATTCCGGATTTATTCAATTTTCCCTTATTCTGTAGTTCTATGTTCGTCAATAATGATGTATTTATCTTATATTTTCTCTTGGGGATCTCCATTTTTAGTATCTATCAATAAATTAATTACAGGTAGATTATCTTTGGGAAAAAATGCATTTAATACTTTTGGTGTACATCTATTTGGAACTAGAGACGTATTATTTAAAGGGTCAGGAGGTAAAACAGAGGCTGTTATTGATTATAACTACGTAGATTCATCGTATGTTCAAATGTTATTTACATATGGTGTTATACCTCTTGTGTTGCTTATATGTCTGTATGTTGTAATTTCGAGAGAACAGTATAAACAGGGGCAATATTTATATGTAGTAATATTATCTTTAGTGGCTCTAAACTGCATGATTGAAGCTTTTTGGTTTGTCCCTACTTACAATATATTCATGTTTTTGTTATTAACAAAAAATACTTTTGTTAATAAGTCGTTGAATAATTTTAATCCTGTGGATAAAACGGAGTTGTTGAGCTGATGAAATTAAATTTTATGATTTGCAAATTTATTTTTCTTCATAAAATGAGCTATTCAAACTAATATTTCAAAAAATTTTTTAAAATTTATTTTTTCATGAGATTTTAATGAGGATAACTTTACAATGCTACAAAAGTGTCAAGTCTGATAAAGGAGTGTAATATGTACGATTATCTAATCGTTGGTGCTGGTTTGTCTGGAG
>CAURKK010000150.1:0-3254 GCA_963525505.1 uncultured Gemella sp. | reverse complement strand
GCAGCATATATTGATATAGTATGCTTGTAATTAAGTCTGCAACAAATACCGAAACGCAGATATTAACAATTTCATTAACTCCTAAATACGACCATAAAGATTTATTTATCCCAAATAATTTAAAACTAATAGCATATATAATTAAGGAAATAATTAAAAACCCACCTATTTCTATATAGTGCGTGGTTAACATTGCGAAAGGATCCGAAGCCTTACCTAAAAATATTGACGCAATAATTCCCAACGCTACTATTTTCAAATCTAGTAACATTATCAATTTAAAGCGGTGCTTTATATATATTTTTGATGAAAACAATTTATCCATACTAATCTCCTATAATTTTATTAGAATTCTGTTTTTTCTCAACCTAAAATCGAACTCCAGTTAGACTTCATTTTGACAATAACATCCTTCTAAAACTATACTTCTTAAAATTAGGAGCTAAAGTAAATAACATTAGCTCCCCCTTTTTTTAAAAAATTTTGTATCCGAAATAACCAGCGGCGGCAACTATAATAATCAAAACTACTATACTTACCTTCCTTGTCTCTTTTATAACAATTATTTCTACAATTTTTTGAGTTACAAGTATACTGATTGCCACAGCTATAGCTACTAGTTTTGTCTTTTGATTTTCGATAAACATCGTTCCTATTATTATAGCTAAACTCAATACCGTTATCAGCATATTCACCGCTAAAAACATCATTTTTTTATCTGACATGCTTATTTTTTCCTTACTTTTATAGTTACTTTTACTATTGGTGTATCAGTTGCTACTCGAAGATCTTCTTTTGAATAAATTTTCAAGTTACTACGTTCTTCTGTCTCTTCCTTAACATCACTCAAGTCGACATCAACTAGCATTTTTGTTATTCTATCTAATGTTTCTTGATTTTCTGTTCTAATAGTAACCTTACTTACATCGGCCGTTACACTAACTAGTTCATACCCAGATGGTAGTTTCCCAATAGTATTAACTTCCAACGGAACTTCTTTTTCTAAACTTTTTAGCTCAATCGACATTACCGTTGAACCAGGTTCTATCTGAATATCTTCTATTTTGTTATAATTACTGTCATAAGCAACTAATTTTGCTTCTTCTTTAGTATTTTTGCTTAGTTTCGTACGAGTTGCACTTTCTGCACGAACTTCATGTATTCTATTAATACTATCAATATCCCCAGAAATTTTTACAGTTTCGTTATTAACGCTAAGTTTTTCTATTTCATACCCTATTAGTAATCTCTCTTTTTTCACAGTAGGTGTTACCTTAAACTCACGCGTTACTTTTTCTCTAATAGAAATCGTAATTGTCCCCGGCTCAACTGTGCCTTCAAGCCCACTTTCTAAACCTTCTATTTCTAGTTTTACCTTCTGGTCATCACCTATTTGAGCATTTTTAAGATTTAACTTGACTTTGAAACGGCGAGCTACACTTTCTTTTTGAACTTTCGCCAATGAACCAGATAATTTTACTGAAACAGTATTTGGTATTCCAACTACGTATAATTTATCTTTATCATACTCCGCTTCAAGAGGAACCTCAGTTACCCACGCAGTAGATTTATTATCACTATTTCCTAATACAGAAAAGTTCTTGAAATTTTCGTTTACCGATATAAATAGTAGTATTGCTATTAAAAATGATATTAACTTTAATTGATTATTCTCTTTTAATCTCATAATATCACCTCTTATTTAATAATCTTTTCATTTTGTTGTTGCCAATTTTCTTCTAGGTACTTCATCAATTTTTCATCGGTAAAATCTGTTGTTAATTTACCATTTTGGCATACACTTATTTTTCCTGTTTCTTCTGAAACAGCAATAACAATTGCATCTGTGAGTTCTGATAATCCTAATGCTGCTCGGTGACGCGTCCCATAACTACTAGCTATACTTCTATTATCTGATAATGGTAATACGCAACTTGCAGCTCTAATTTTATCTTTATTAATAATCATCGCACCATCATGAAGTGGTGTATTTGGAATAAAAATATTAATAATAAGCTCATGTGTTACTTCTGCATTAATCTCTATTCCACTTTCCACATATTCATCAAGACCTGTATTATTTTCTAATACAATAAGAGCACCTATACGACGTCTTGCCATATGCCTCGACGAAGTAGCAACAGCCTTTATGATATGATCTTTTTGTCCTTTTTGAACATCTTTATAATTAAAATTGAGAATATTAGTCCACTGAACCCTACCTATATACTCTAAGGCACGTCTCAATTCTGGTTGGAATATAATCATAATTCCCAACACTCCCCAAGTAACCACTTGATCGAATATGTAAGTCATCGTTGTAAAGCCAATAAAGTTAAAAAATATTTTCAATCCAATAATGATTAAAATACCTTTAACTAATTGCATACCACGAGTACCTTTTAACAATGTTAATAACTTGTATACTAAAAACCATACTAAAAGTATATCTAACAGGTGAATAACTAATGTTAATGTACTTATGCCTGACAGGTAATCAGCTATCATAATAATCTCCTTTCTTAAGTAAGCAATATATCCTTATTTAAATACTTACTTTTTTATTTTTATAGTTATGATGTAAAATAAATGATAAAGATTAAAATCATCTTTCTAACTATACACATACTACATAACTACCCACATTTTATTATAACATAAAATATGGGGATTGTAAGATGTTTTTGAAAATAAAAAGAAGATATTTTAAAGTTTTTTCAAATATCTTCTCTTACTTAATCAACTGAATATTCTCGTATATAAAATTTCTAAATTTATTCTATATTGAAATAATCCTAATCTTTTAGACTTATATAAGAATTTATATCATAATCTTGTGAATCTAACTCGTTTTCTCGCCCTAAAATAATATTCGCAACACTATATCCAATAATAGGTCCAGTCGTTAATCCTGACGAACCTAATCCACTTACTGCAAAAACATTTTTTAGCGTTGGCACCTCTCCATAAAACGGAGAGAAGTCAGAAGTATACGCCCTAATACCTACTCGCTCATTAATAATTTGTGCATCAGCTAATTCTTTTAAAAACTGTTGAGCTTCATTTCCAAACACATCTAACTGTGTTCTATCTATTCCCAAGTCAAATCCCATATCATTTTCATGAGTTGCCCCAACACTAACTACACCATTTTCAAAAGGAATTATATCTAGTTCTCCTTCTGGCATAATTACTGGATAAGCACCTGTATTATTATCTTTTATTTTATAATCACGTAGTTGTCCTTTTTGAGG
>CAURKK010000149.1:0-3278 GCA_963525505.1 uncultured Gemella sp. | reverse complement strand
CATGGTTGCGACAGATATTCCTGGCATTAATGAAGTTGTTACAAAAGAAAATGGGCTCTTGGTCCCGGCTAAAGATGCCAGGGCCTTAGCTTCTGCTATTGAGAGTCTGGCAACTAATTCAACTCTTAGAACAAAGTTAGCTCATCAAGCTAAAAAAGATTATGAAGAGAAGTTTAGTTATCCGTTGTTTCTAGATAATTATCGTAAATTTTATCAAAAACTAATTTGGAATAAAGTTGAATAATAATCTCAAAAAACAAACTCAAATTCCTACGATTATAGAGGTGAAAAATGTTATCTATTATAATTCCATGTTATAATTGCGAAAGTACAATTGAAGACTGCTATTTATCAATATTGAGTTCTTTACAACATAATATTATAAAAGAATATGAAATAATTTTAGTAAATGATGGTTCATCAGATAAAACTTTAAAGAAGTTAGATGAAATTGCTAATACCAATAAAAAAGTAAACGTAATAAGCCAAGTTAATAAAGGTGTATCAGCTGCAAGAAATTTAGGTATTTCAGTAGCTAAAGGTAATTGGTTAAGTTTTATTGATTCTGATGATACTGTAAATAAAGAGTTTTATAAAATGTTACATAATAAGAACATTGATTCGGATTTAATTGTATGTGGGGTCAATTCGAGTATTCATCCAAGATTAACTGGTGGAATGGAGACATTAGAACGTGATCAATACATTAAAGGGATTTTGTATAATCTAAATATCTTCGGATATGCATGTAATAAACTTTATAAGAGAGAAATAATACAGGCTAATAGTATTCAATTCTTAGAAAATATCTCATTTATGGAGGATAAATATTTTAATTTAGAATATTCTCTTTATACCAATAATATTAAAGTTGTTTTGGAAAATTTATATAATTATTTAGAACCTACTACTAGCGTTCTTGGAAATAGCGATAAAAAACAAACTGGTTTGCTCGTATGGGATAAACTTTTAAATGATCCTAGATTCGAATGTTATTCGGATGAATTTAAAAAAGAAAAATTTAAATATATGATTTGGCTACTTGGACAAATGTATGCAGAAAAAGCAAAGGGTAGAGAATTAATTTTGGAAGAATTAAAAGGGGAACGAGACTATGTAAATTCTATATTTTCTAAAGTATCCTCAAAATATATTCAATTTAAACTTTTATTATTATTTCCTAACCTTGTAGGTTGGACAATTAGAATTAAAAATAGGAAGTAGACAGTATTAGTTGCATGAAAAAAGTAATGTTAGTTTTTGGGACGCGTCCAGAAGCGATAAAAATGTGTCCCTTAGTGAATGAGTTAAAGAAAAATGATTCAATTAAAACACTTGTGTGTGTAACTGGTCAACATAAAGAAATGTTAGAGCAGGTTTTAGATGTCTTTAAAGTTGTTCCTGATTACGATTTAGAAGTTATGAAGGCAAATCAAACACTATTTACAATCACGACAAGTATTTTAGATAAAATTCAAGCAGTTTTAGAGCAGGAAAAACCAGATATTGTTCTTGTTCATGGGGATACTACAACCACTTTTGCGACAGCTTTAGCTGCATTTTACATGGGAATTAAAGTTGGACATGTAGAGGCAGGATTGAGAACTTATAATCTTCAAAGCCCATTTCCTGAAGAGTTCAATCGTCAGACTACTTCAATTATTGCGGATTTCAATTTTGCTCCGACAGAAGTGGCTAAAGAGAATCTTCTAAAAGAGGGAAGAGAGAATATCTATGTTACTGGAAATACTGTCATTGATGCCTTGAAGACAACCGTTCAGGATTATTATGATCATCCTATTTTAGAGTGGGCTAAGGGCAGTAAACTCATCATGTTGACAGCTCATAGACGTGAAAATCTTGGTCAACCCATGAAAAATATGTTTAACGCAGTTAATCGTATCCTGAATGAATTTGAAGATGTTAAAGTCGTATATCCTATTCATAAAAATCCTAAGGTTCGTGAGCTAGCAAGTAAAGTGTTTGGAGACAATGAACGTATGAAAATCATTGAACCTCTAGAAGTCATTGATTTCCATAATTTTATGAATCAAAGCTACATGATTTTAACAGATTCTGGTGGTGTACAAGAAGAAGCACCTTCTTTAGGTAAACCAGTATTGGTAATGCGTGATACAACAGAACGTCCAGAGGGGATTGCTGCAGGAACCTTGAAATTGGTAGGAACAGAAGAAGAAAATATTTATACTAATTTCAAACTGCTTC
The DNA here is from genome assembly GCA_963525505.1 of uncultured Gemella sp. GTDB lineage: Bacteria > Bacillota > Bacilli > Staphylococcales > Gemellaceae > Gemella. Next base: position 1,052 of record CAURKK010000149.1, on the reverse strand, counting down.
TAGAAGATGAAACAGAGTACAGCAAGATGAGTAAAGCAAGTAATCCATATGGAGATGGAAAAGCTTGTGAGCGTATTGTTGATATCATTTTGGAAGGATTATCATAATGGATCAGATTTCTATTGTTGTACCAGTGTACAATGTTGAGAACTGTTTGAGTTATTGTGTAGAAAGTCTAAGACAACAAACATATAAAAATATTGAAATAATCCTAGTAGATGATGGTTCGACGGATAGTTCTGGAGAAATTTGTGACCAATATGCTCGAGAAGATAATAGAATAAAAGTTCTGCATATTGAAAATGGGGGATTGTCCAATGCCCGCAATACTGGGGTAAAAGAATCTTCAACAGATTGGATTGTTTTCATTGATTCAGACGATTATTATGACCATAGAGCCATTGAATATTTAGTAGAACTTAGAGATAAGTATAGAGTTGATCTTGTAGCAACTCCAGTGATTGAAGTTAGAAACTATGAAAATAGTGATTTTTTAGGAGATTTCAGAGAGAAATATTCTGGAAAATTAGATCGTAGAACAGCTTTAGAACAAATGTTTTATGGAAATTATGTTGGGACACATTCAGGTGGTAAACTCTATAAGAAAGAAATCTTATTAAGGTTTCCATATCCTAAAGGGATGTTATATGAAGATTTAGCTCTTGCTTATGAGCATATTGCTTCCTGTGAAAATATTGCTGTTAGTGATCTAAATCTTTATAAATACTATCGAAGACCAGGAAGTATTGTAAATTCTAAGTATAGTGATCGTCTCTTAGATTTTTACAAGGCAATGGAATGGAATAGAAGTTATATTGAACGAGACTATTCAGGTGATAGGGATATGAGAAGAGCCTTGAATGTTCGCTATGTTTTTAATGGTCTGCATATTGTACATGCTATGCTTAGTTCAGATATGTATGCTGAAGTTAATAAAATTAGAAAAGAATACATTCAATATTTCAAAGATGTTATTCCGAATTCAAATGTTACAAGGAAAAATAAATTGAAATATATATTGTTTCTCGTATCTGCAAAATTGTATAAAAAAG
>CAURKK010000148.1:0-3283 GCA_963525505.1 uncultured Gemella sp. | reverse complement strand
CTGATAACTCCGATAATGTGCCTATTTAAATTTGAAGATCAATGGAGTTAGCAACGTTTGACACTTCAATAGGTTATTAGCTATCCTTTGGCTCATTGTCAACTGTAGTGAGTTGAAGAAAATCTAAGATCGAGAAAGGACGAAATTCGTCCTTTCTTTTTTGAGGTACGACGGGCATGTCGTATATCTGAGGTGTAAGTCCTCGGTGGGCACCTGCTACCGGTGAACCCAATAGCGATTCTCAAGCCTGACTATCGTGAGGTAGCGGGAAGAAGAAGGCATAGCGAAATCGTGGTTTAAAGAACAGGAATGTTATAGTAAGACACGTTTAGAGGATAAAGTGGCTTTACACTCTGAAGCACAAATAGGTATACCTAATCTATATATTTAAATCACGAGAGTGTACAAGAAAAGATGTGCGACTTATCTATTGAGGTGAGGTTCTGCTGAGAGCTGACATCATGCTAATAAAGAATCATGAGAAGTTAGTCAATTCTATAGTAGTCAGGAAAATTCTATAATGGAAGTGGAGTGAAAGGTGAACAATTGAAAGTAGAATTGTATATATTGATTATTTGTTTGATAGGATGGTAGTATGAAAATATAAATGGTGACTATTGTTCATAAAAAAAGGACACACGAATAGAACGCTTATGTAGCATGAGAGAGGAGGTAGTTAAAACAAATAAATATGATTGTGTTAATCATTATTTTGAAAGCAAATGATGTTTCTATTCTGCAGAGCGAAAAATACCATTTCAGTATAATATAGCTACCTTTTAGGATTTGCTTAAAAATTTAGTTTTAAAATGTGTAAAATAAAATTATCAATAAAAAGGAGCCACATTATGAAGAAGTATTTATTACAATCTTTATTAGTTAGTACCGTAGCGTTAGTTGCCATTAGTCCGAATCTTGTTTTGGCTGAAAGTGCTGAAACAAAATTTTCTGATACAGTGCCATCAGCTTTAAATTTAGAACCAGCTGTTACAGAAACCACTAGAGAATCTTTAACTGAACAAAAGTCTAGCGATAGAGAAAATGAAAGTAACGTTCAGCAATCTACGAAAGAAATTATTAAGAAAGAAACTGAAGATATGAAATCAGTTACATATGAAGAATACGCTTCAAATGTGTCTGATTTTAATAAAATTAGTATTGCTGAAGTTCGTCAGATATTCACTTCAGAAGATTCGGAACATACTTTATATTTTGGAAGAGGGACATGTTATCATTGTCGTGAATTTTCTGGAGTATTGAAAGAGTTTAATATGCTGATTGATAAAAAGTTAGAATATTACGATATAGATGGTGAGGATTTTGATGATTCTGCTAAAGAGTTCATTTTTAAAACAATCGGTATTCCTGGAACGCCAACAATTATTTATTTTAAAAATGGTAAAACTATTTCTGGTTGGGTTGGTGGAGGAATAACTGCACAACAACTTTACGATTATCTCTATTTTGGAAAAACTGATGAGAAGCCGAAAAGAGAATTTGAAAATGATAATAAAAATATTATAAATCCAGAGAATTCAATGCAAACTATGGATACTAAAGAGGATACAGTTAAAATTAAAACAATTACAAATCAAATCCCTAAAGATATTCCACTATCTGACGAAAATTTACAGAAAAAGATTGTAGTTAAATCACAAGATACTTTTGGAAAGACTATTGAAAATATAGAGGATAATTCTAAAGATAGTGTGGTTGGTGTTAAAAATCAGGAGAATCCTGAACTACTTTACAGTAAATTTAATGAATATAAATCAGATTTTATAGTATCAACTAATTTTAAAAAAATAGAATCGGAAGTAAAAAATTTACCCCAAACAGGAGAAGAACAATCGATTAACTTTGTTCGTTTAGGAATCGCCTTATTTATTACTGGAATTTTTATAATAAGTAGTCATTTAAATACTAAAAATGAAGTATAAGATCATAAGAGTATAGTAACCTACTGGAAATAGATCACATTAGATATTTATGAGAAACAATGTAGATAATCTTTTTACCAAGTTTTCAAAATAAAAATAAGTAAATAAATTGAGAAATTTACCTAAGTAGGAAATAGATTTCTCAATTTATTTTATTTTGGGAGGATTTAATTCGCTTTTACAGTAATTAAGTTCATTTATCAATCTTTTTTTATTATATTTAAGAATATTTGAAAACAGTATTTTAGAAAACAATTATGTAATTTTAATACGGAATATAGTATAAATACTGATTCAAAGTGAGGTTTTGTATGTTTGTTACTTTTGTTGAGTATAAAATCTATTAACTAAAGTCGAACTACAAAAATTAATTTAAGATGAAGTGAACTGTAGACTTTGGAAATGTCTCTTACTCGATTTCAGAATGAATCGCTGATACAGGATTAAAAGAACTAAGTATTTCTTTTTGTTTTGAATGAGATACGTGAGTATAGATTTGTGTGATTGAAATAGAACTGTGTCCAAGAATTTGTTGAATATATCGAATATCTACATCACTATCTAGAAGCATTGTCGCAAAGCTATGTCTAAACATATGCGGTGTAATAGTTCTAGAAAAGTTATTTTGTTCAACGATTCTCTTAATAACTAAACGTACACTTTGCTCTGACAATGATTTAAGTGAATGTTTCCCTGGAAATAAGAAATCATTTGATTCAATTCTTGTTTTATTTATATATGTTTCTAATAAATTGAATGTTTTTTGATCTCCTAAAAATAGGATACGTTCTTTCTTACCCTTTCCTATAATATGGAGTGTCTTATTGGACAGATTAATGTCTTTGAGATGAATGTGGCAAAGTTCAGAAATTCTGATGCCTGTTGAAAGTAAAAGTGAAATAATTAGTAGATTTCTTTCAGCGTGTTGTTTTTGATAGTCAGTTTTAGATACAATTACTTTCCGTTCTAAATATATAAAAATGCTTTTCAGAATGTCATACGGAATCGTTTTAGGCAATACTTTTTCAGTTCTAAATTGAAAGCGCAATTGATTGAAGGGATTCTCTTCAATTATGTTCTGGTATTTTAGATAGTTATAAAACACCTTCATACAAGCAATTTTTCTTCTTAATGTATTCGTTTTTATGTTAGATCGTGTCAACTGTTCTATATAGGATTCGACATTATCATAGTCTGAGTTATAAAATTGCATAAGATCATTCTTATAAGCGCGAATCGTGTGCGAACTCAAACGCTTATGAGTTTTGCAATAATCTAAGTAAGTAGAAATAAGTTTATAATCCATAAAAATCTCCTTTATCAATAATCATGCTATTATAAAC
>CAURKK010000147.1:0-3319 GCA_963525505.1 uncultured Gemella sp. | reverse complement strand
GATAATAAATTGTTATCGGTAGGAGAATGATGAATATGACAAATAAAAAAATAAGAGTATTTTTAAGCAGACCTAATCCATTTACAAATGAGCAACAATACTTTATAGATAAACTAAAGAGTACTCTAGAGAACTATAATATAGAAAGCATAACTCTACAAGCAAAGGATTATTCTCCCTATGAATCATTATCTGCTTTAAATGAAATGATAAAAAGATGCTATGGTATGGTTATCTTAGCTTTCGGGCATACGTATATTCAATCTGGAGTTTTAAAAAAGGGAGCAATTCAGGATAAAAAGTTTTTTGAATCTGACGAACAGTCGTTAGATGGGAAATGGATTACTAGTTCGTTTTGCCAAATTGAAGGTGCTATGGCGATCTCAAATAATATTCCTATTCTAATCATTAAGCAAAAAAATTTGCGAATTGATGGCATTCTAAAAGATGATAAAAAAATTGTATCTGTATCAGATTTTTCATTGGAGGATAAGATACAAATTGACTCTTTCTTCGAACAAATTTTAGAGAAAGAAATATATTGTTGGAAAAAATCATTGGAAGAAAAATTTAATACAATTGAGGGAAATATCGTATAGAATACTTTCTAATGTGATATAATACAAACAACAATACTTTTAAAGGGAGCTATTTAGATGAAAAGAATCTTTATAAGTTTTGCCATTGAGGATGAAAATTTACGAGATTTTCTAAGGGGCCAATCAAGAAATACAAACTCTCCATTTGAATTTGTGGATATGTCTGTTAAACAACCTTGGGATTCTCATTGGAAGACTAAATGTAGAACAAGAATTAAAGGGTGTGACGGTATGATTTCTATCATTACTAGGAATACCAAGAATGCCGATGGGCAAATTTGGGAAATGAACTGTGCTACAGATGAGGGAATACCACTACTTGCAATTTACGGAAACAAAGATAATACTGGTGTAACGATTCCAAATGAATGTGGCCATCTTCCTATAGTAGATTGGAATTGGGAAAAGATTAGCGCTTGGCTGAAACAATTGTGAGGTATGATTTATGTTAAAAAACAAGGCATTAATTGTTGGTATCGATACATATTATCAGGCTCCTTTAGGGGGATGTGTAAATGATGCTGAGGAGATAGCGAAATTATTGGAGGAAAACGAGGATGGTTCCCCTAATTTTAGTATTAAACTAAAACGTAATATACAAACAAAAGCAGAGTTATTGACGGACCTTGATTCTTTATTTAAAGAAGGAGAATCTGACATTGCGCTTTTTTATTTCTCAGGACATGGGACAGATGAGATGGGTGGTCAAATTGTAACACCAGATTTTAATGGCTGTGATATGGGAATTTCTATGAATGATATACTTCAACTAGCAAACGCTTCAAAAAGTCGAAATAAAATTATCATCTTAGATTGTTGTTATTCTGGGAAGTTCGGAGATTTTAGTGATAACTCACCGAATGCCAATATTGGGAAAGGTGTTACTATTCTAACAGCAAGCAATCGTGATGAGGTTGCTATTGAAGATGGAATAACTGGTCATGGTGTGTTTACTGAATTACTAATTCAGGGGCTAAAAGGTGGAGCAGCAGATGTTGGTGGAAATATCACTCCTGCTAGTTTGTATTCTTTTGTAGATCAATCATTAGGAGCGTGGGAACAAAGACCTCTATTTAAAACAAATATTACAGGTTTTTTACCTATCAGAACTGTTGAAGCTAAAGTATCAAAAAAAGTACTACGGAAACTTCATCAATATTTTACAGAAGCTACTTCAGAATTTCAATTAGATCCATCATTTGAATTTACTAATACTCCTGAAGTAACTCATGAATATAAAGAACCTTTCGCAAAAGAAGAGAACGTTGATAAATTTAAAGAGTTACAGCTTTATGAAAGCGTAGGTTTGATCGAACCTGTTGGAGAGGAGCATATGTACTTTGCTGCTATGAATAGTAAGTCTTGCCGTTTGACACCACTAGGTTTACATTATTGGAAATTATCAAGAGATAAAAGATTTTAAAAAGGGAAGTGAGCAAAATTGCTCATTTCCCTTTAATTATTTTTAGAGTTTCATGATAATCATGCTTTAGCTCTTTACGACCTGAGCTTACCGTCTCTTCTTGCCTTTTTGTAACAGGCTTAAATTCAATAATTGATTCATCAGTACCAAATGCAATTAGGGTCAAGTCTTTAATGTTTTCATTATACCAAGTATTGTCAAGATCAGTTTCTTCTCGTTTGAGAAATTGTAATTCTGTTAAGCAAGTTTTAGCAAAATGAACAGCAGAGTAGTAATACTCTTTTATTGATTCAATATCTTTTGATATACAATATTGTTTTAACAAAAGTGCACAGTAATTTCTAGCACAATAAAGATTCCCACTTTCAAAGTTTGAGCCGTTTTTGTAATATCTTCTAGCTTGTTCTAAAAATTTGCATTCTTTAGTTAGACCAAATATTTGTTTATTTATCGCTGCAACAATCCCCAGTAAGTTTTCATTTGTTGATGTATCTAAGTCTATTTTCTCTTTAACATATGATAAGGTCAAAAGCAAATTTTTTAGGGACAAATCTTTTTTATAGCGACATAATAGATATTGAGAAAGTATATCTTCATCAAAGGATAAGTTTAAAACTTGAAGATACTGATTTTCGGCTTCTTTAAACAGCATATTTTCCTTCAAATTTTCAGCTTTTTCAATTATTGTCCTTATAGATGCTCCTGCTACATGTAAATTTTTATCTAATTGAACTAATGGTTTAATCTTATACAATTTAAAATCAAATACAGGACTATCAATATAATCGGTATTAGATTCTAGACAAGAAATTAATATATCTTCTAATTTATCTTGCAGAGTTTTTCTATAGTTTTCATCAGATACTATTTTCTTTCTATGATATCTTAATTGAGGATTCATTGAAATATCAAAAAATGGGTATTTGTTAATAGTTAGTTCTTCACAAAGTATAATTGTAGATTTTGGCCTCATTGCATGCCGAAGTCCTAACTCATAAATTGCATTTTGATTTAAAGTGCTTATATCAGCAATCACAATATCAGCTAAAAAAATAGATGTTATGAAGTTTTTATTAATAGCTAATGAAGTTGGAACTTCATCTCCTCGATATGCTTGTGTGGAGTAGACTGATTTTAAATGATTTCGAGATAATACAGGTTTTATGAACTTAAAATAAACGTCGTCTAAATTCAGTTTTACTAAAGTTCCAGGAATTTTTTTCACCCCATATCCCATGACTACAAAGCATGTTTTATTACTCATCAATCATTCTCCTACCGATAACAATTTATTATC
>CAURKK010000146.1:0-3326 GCA_963525505.1 uncultured Gemella sp. | reverse complement strand
AATATGATGGCTGTAACTGTTGCGTGGTTTAATAAGAAAATTAGTTTTAAACTTTTAGCTAAAAACATGGTTGTTATTACATTTGCAAACCTTGTTGGTTCTTTAGTTATTGCTTATTTCTTAGGACATTTAACTGGTTTAACTGGTGGAGCTATTGCAGCTAAAACTATTTCAGCTGGTGAGTCAAAAGTATACTTAACATTCTGGCAAGTATTCTTCTCAGCAGTAGGATGTAACTGGCTAGTAGGTATGGCAGTATGGTTAAACTTTGCTGCTAGAGATTTAGGTAGTAAAATGTTCGGTGTATGGTTCCCAATTATGACATTCGTTGCTATTGGATTCCAACACTTGGTTGCGAACATGTTCGCAATCCCAGCTGCAATGTTTGAAGGTGCAAATATCTCAGTTTTACAATTCATCCAAAATATGGGTACTGTATTTTTAGGTAACTTTGTAGGAGCTGTTACATTAGTTGCAGGTCTATATACATTAGCTTATAAGAAAAAATAAGATAAGTATAATAAAATAAATTTTATTTGTATTAAAAACATAATATTATATAGATGAAGAATGAAAACTTATCATACTTCATCTTTTTTTAATGAATCAAAGGTTATAAATCATAATTTTCAATGAAACTTATAGATTAAAAATAAAAAAAGATTCCAAATTGATTAACTTGGAATCTTTTATTTATTTTATTCTTCTACTTTAACAACCCATCCGAATTTATCTTCAACTTTACCAAGTTGGATACCAGTAAGTAGGTTGTAGATTTTTTGAGTCCATTCTCCTGGTTTATCATCTTTGATAAGTTCTAATTTCTTAGTACCATCGAATAATTCACCTACAGGAGCGATTACTGCAGCTGTACCACATAAGAATACTTCTTCAAGTTTTCCGTTGTCATAAGCTTCATAAACTTCTTCTAGAGATAGTTTTCTTTCTTCAACTTTTTCACCTAATGATTTAAGTAATTCTAATACTGATGCACGAGTGATACCTGGAAGGATAGACCCGTTTAATTCAGGTGTAACGAATGTTCCATCGATTTTGAAGAAGATGTTCATTGCTCCTCCTTCTTCGATGTATTTTTGTTCTACTCCATCAAGCCATAGAGATTGAGAGTATCCAAGTTCTTGAGCTTTCTTTTGACCTTTAAGAGATCCAGCGTAGTTACCTGCAGTTTTAGCGAATCCGAATCCACCACGTACAGCACGTACATATTCGTGTTCTACGAAGATTTTATTTGGTTGAAGACCAGCTTTGAAGTAGCTTCCTGATGGAGATAAGATGATTATAAACTTAACTTCATGGTTAGGGTGTACTCCAAGTGCTTCTTCAGAACCATATAAGAATGGTCTAACGTATAGTGAAGTACCTTCAGATTTTGGAATCCAGTCTTTATCGATAGATATTAATTTTTTAAGAGCTGCTAATGCGAACTCTTCATCTAATTGTGGTAAAGCTATACGGTCTGATGAATTGTTTAAACGTCTAAAGTTTTGTTCTGGACGGAATAGAACAGCTTCTCCATTTGCGTTGTATGCTTTCATTCCTTCGAAAACACTTTGTCCGTAGTGTAACACGTTTAATGCTGGTGATACTGGAATTGGTCCGTAAGGTACGATACGTGGATCATACCAACCTTTGTCAGATGACCAATCCATAACGAACATGTGATCAGTGAATACTGAACCAAATCCTAATTTATCATCTGGTGTCTTTTCTTTTGGATTTTTAGTAAGTTCTACTCTGATATCATTTACTGTTAGTTTTGTCATAATTATATTTCTCCTTATCTTTAAAACAATTAATTTTTTAATTTGATAGAGTTATTATAATACTAATCTGATATTTTTTCAATACTTTTCTTTAAATTTTCTGAATTTTTAATCTAAATATCCGATATTTGTTATTGAAAACTCCTTGGAAATACTATAAAATATATATAATCATTGTTAATAATTTTTATTTAATATTATTGATACTAATTTAATTTTAACTTAAAATATGATACAATATTAGAAATGTTACATTAACAATGTACCTATTTATGAAAGAAGGTAGATATATATGGATATGAAAAAAACATTAGAAAATAAGTTTAATACATCTTTAGCGAATCTTACGGGATCACCGATAAGGGAATTTGATAGATATGCTTCTTCTATAGAAGGAATTATTAAATTGACATTAGGTGAACCAGATTTTGATACTGCTGAAGAAGTAAAAGAGGCAGCAAAACGTGCTTTAGATAATAATAGAACACATTATTCAGTAAATAATGGTATTGAAGAATTACGAACAGCCTGGGCTGAAAATTTAGAGAAAAGATATAATCTAAATTATAGTCCTGAGGAAGTTATCGTAACAATTGGTGCTTCTGCAGCGATAGAGCACACGATTTCAGCGATTACAAATGAAGGGGATACTATCTTAGTAGTAACGCCTTATTTCTCAGCATATGAAGGTGTAGGTATTTTAAATAAATGTAATATTAAATTTATCGATACTGTTGATAATGGTTTTAAAGTTCTTCCTAGTGATTTAGAAAAAGCCCTAGAAGAAAATAAAGATGCTAAAGCTATTTTAATTAACTATCCTAACAATCCAAGTGGGGTTTCATATACAAGAGAAGAAGTAAAAGAAATTGCTGATGTATTAGGGAAATATGATATATTTGTAATCAGTGATGAAATATATGGTGATATTACGTACAATTATAAGCATACATCATTAGCAGAATTTATACCAGAACAAACAGTTCTAATTAGTGGATTGTCTAAATCACATGCTATGACAGGATGGCGTGTAGGATTTATCGCTGCTCCATTAGCAATGATTAGAAAAATAGGTGTATTCCATCTGTTCACCGTATCTGGTGCAGCAACATTTATTCAAGATGCAGCAGTAGTGGCTTTAAATGATGCAAATGTAGATAAATACAATCAAAATATGATTGAAACATATAGAGAAAGAAAAGATTATATGGTTCCAAAACTTCGTGAATTAGGATTTGAAATTCCTGAAATTGATGGAGCATTTTATATCTTCGCTAAAATTCCAGCTAAGTATCGTGACTTAGGTGCGATGGAATTTTGTAAATTATTGGCGAAAGAAGCTCGTGTTGGAGTTATTCCTGGTACAGCGTTTGGGAAAGCGTACAACGACTTCTTTAGAATTAGCTATGCAACTAGCATGGAAAATATCAAAGAGGCTGTAGAAAGAATTTCTCAATTTATGAATAAATAATATAGTAGAAAGGTTATTCAAATGAAAGGTAAATTCATAACAGTAGAAGGTTCAGATGGTTCAGGGAAAAC
>CAURKK010000145.1:0-3330 GCA_963525505.1 uncultured Gemella sp. | reverse complement strand
GCGCTGCATTTTTAGCAGGTCTTGCTACTGGTTACTGGAAAAACTTAGATGAACTAAAAAACCTAAACACTGCAGGGAAACTATTCGTTCCTACAATGGAAAAAGAAGAACGTGAAAAACTATATAAAGGTTGGAAACGTGCAGTAAGAGCTACACAGATTTTTGCAGAAGGACGATACTAATTTTAAGAAATTTATTTACCGGTACTAAACGTTTTGGAGAATTAAAAAAATCACTTAATGGAGTCAGCCAAAAAGCATTAACTGCCACCTTCGCTCGTTAGAGGAGAAAGGAATTATAGACCCAGAAGTGCCACCTTGCGTCGAATACAGACTTACAAATTTAGGAAAAACTCTAGACCCTATTATTAAGAGTATCCATGACCGGGGAGAATTTTACAAATCTATATTTTAAAAAGAAGTATCTTTACTCATAATGAGTTAAGATACTTCTTTTTAATTATTTATACTTTGGAATCCATTTGAAATCTCGAACCGCTTTCGCCATATCTTTTTCTTGAGCTCGAGCCAATCCTTGTTCTTGTGCTTTTTTAGCGACCGCTTCTGCTACTTTAATAGAAACATCTGCAACATATTTGAACGGAGGTAACACTGGAGCTCCAGGTTTAGTAATATCTGTAATTCCACTTAGTGAGTGTGCCGCTGCACCAATCATTTCATCTGTTAAAAGGCTAGCTTCTGATGCTAACACTCCAAGCCCTAACCCTGGATATATAAGGGCATTGTTAGCTTGACCAATAATGTACTCCACACCTTTATATATAACATTATCAGAAGGAATACCTGTTGCTACAAATGCTTTACCATCAGACCAAACAATCAAATCTTCTGCTGATGCTTCTGCTAATTTAGTAGGATTTGATAACGGAAATATACATGGACGCTCAGTATTTTGACACATAGCTTCGACTACCTCCTTAGTAAAAGTATTCGGCTGTGTCGAAGTTCCTACTAGAATAGTTGGTTTGACAGTTTTAACAACTTCTAATAAATCTGTTAATTTATCAGCATTTGGAAAATTAGCACGGTTTTTAGCAAACGGTTTTTGTTCAGGAGTTAAATCATCCATATCATCGAAGAGAAGCCCTTGTTTATCTACCATAAAGAAACGTTCATATGCTTCTTCTTCAGATAACCCTTGACTTACCATCTCACGTAGTACACGTGATGCAATTCCTGCACCTGCAGTTCCCCCACCATAACAAAGATATACTTGGTCAACTAATTTTTCACCTGTAATATCCATAGCTCCAAAAATACCTCCTAGAGTTACGATACCTGTCCCTTGAATATCATCATTAAATGTTGGGATGTTTTTTCGATATTTTTCCAGTATATTCGCCGCATTCATTCGCCCGAAGTCTTCCCAATGTAAATAAAGTTTAGGGAATAGACGTTCAGCAGTTTGGACGAATTGATCAATAAACTCATAATATCGCTCTCCTCGTACACGTTCATGACGATTACCTAGATAATTCGGATTATTACGTAATTCCTCACGATTTGTTCCTGCATCAATAACTAACGGAAGAACCATAGAAGGATCAATTCCTGCCGCTCCTGTGTAGACCATAAGTTTACCTACAGAAATATCTACTCCATTAACACCCCAATCTCCAATCCCCAATATACCTTCTGCATCAGTAACTACTATTAGACGTATATCACGGTTATCTGCTGCATTTTTAAGGGTTTCTTCTATATTTTCAGGATGATTAATATCTAGATATCCTGCATATTGTGGCTCAACAAAAAGATCGCTATAACCCTCGATAGTATCTGCAATTGTTGGGTCATACACAATTGGATTGAACTCTTCTAAGTGTTGAGAGAATAAATAATAGAAAAGCGTGCGATTTGTATTAAAAATCTCCATCAAAAATAGACGTTTTTCTAAATCATTTACTTTTGTTTGCATTTGCGCATAGGTTTGTGCCGCTTGTTCTTCAATAGTTTGAATATAAGGGGGCAATAACCCAATAAGGTCTAGTTCCTTTCGCTCCTCCTGTGTAAAGGCAGTTCCTTTATTAAGGAACGGATCATTTAAAATGCTATGTTTTTTCATTGGAAAATCCTCCATTATCTTTAAATTATTATATTACACCCTTATGTCAATTGATACTATAATTATACACCCATTTATTAAAAATTAATTAAAAGAATTACAAATCTCCTAAACTAAAATATAAAAAATAGATAATAATTCTTACTCCTCTTTTATTTATATATATAAGAAGAATCTTTACTCATAATGAGTTGGTACTGCACCCAAAAAGTTGGACAAAATATTAAGTTATTTTTGTTTAGTGTTTTAAACTTTAAAGTCAGTAAATTTTATTACTTTTAGTGACTTTCATTCCTTACAGTTATTTTAAATTTTTCAAACTATTTATATAAGTAGTATAGCCAATTTCTTGAATTCAAATTTTTACAGTTATACAATTAAAGATAGGAGTAAAAACGTTCACTTCTAGATTGTTAAACTATTTTAAAGTTACAATTATATAGATAGAGGTGGTTTTATGAAGATAAATAATTTTACAAAATGCACATTGGCAATTGCATTAGGTTTTGGACTTAACTCTCTTACTGTAGTAGAGGCAGCAGATAACACTACAGGAACTACAAGCGAAACTATAAACAGTTTCATCGAACAGTTCCCATTCGCTGAAAAATTCACTGATAAAGATGGAATTACAGCAGTAAGAATGAAGAGTCCCGACGTACCTTTAGTTAACAAAGAAAAGGGGTATTCTAAAGAAATCGTTAGGATAATTAACTACAAACAAGGCCCAAAAGAAACAGTTATTAATAGAATTTATCAATATGTTAGATTCTACGGTGCACCTGTACACGAGGTTCCAAAAGATTCTCCAGTCAATGATGTACCAGAATACAATGGTGGGCCTAACCCTATTGATCCGCCCATTTTGGAAAAACCAGAATTAAAAGTTCCAAATACTCCTGAGGTTCCTAAGGAGCCAACTCCGGAAAAACCAAAAACACCAGGAATATCTACACCAGAAAAACCAAAAACAAATACTCCTAACAACTTACCTAAACCAAATCCAAAAGAAAACAAATCACAAGATAATAAAAATATTCTACCAAATACTGGTTTAGAAACAAGTTCAAGTATAGTTATTATCGGAACTTTAGCTTTATCAATTATTGGGCTTTCAATATTTAAACGTAGAAATAATTAAATATTCTTTATTATTAAAAGACAAACAAAAAAAGATTATAGAACAGTAGCATCAATTTGATGAATTACAATCCTATAATCTTCTTTTTATTATCCCTTAACCTA
>CAURKK010000144.1:0-3522 GCA_963525505.1 uncultured Gemella sp. | reverse complement strand
ACAGGAAAAAGCAGTAAATATTTTTTGATTTACTGCTTTCGTATTAGTTTTTATTGAATTGTTAGTTTAGTAAACTAATAATATCCTACTTGCAATACTCTTTTATTTTACCGGCATATTCAGTCAAAAGATTCTTTGAATAAATTTTTTCATTTTTTGAATTTCTAACTTCTTTCCAAAGAATAGTAGCTACTTTTAATTTGTTCGAATAGTTGCGACTATTTTCGTCTGCACAGAAATCCTTTAAAAACTGATTCCATTGACAAACCGAATTATCATACTTGGCATAATCTGATTTTCCATAATAAACTTTTAGCATATCTTGAATTGTAAAACTCAAATCATTTTCTCTCTTTACTTTTCTCCAAGCAGTAGCCATATCAGCAGTAAATTTAAATGGTGAAACACCCGTTAAAGCAGAGAAATATTCTCTGAATTTTGCATTAAAAGAAAAACCACATTTAAGTAATGGCGTATCTAAGGTAATATTTTCAACTTGCTTCTTTTCATTTTTTATTGATGACTTTTTAATCAAATTACCCTTAAAGTATTGCTCAATAATATAATTGAGTTCCTGTTTTGTACCTTTATATTCTAATCCTAATGACTTGCATATCTGTGAAACTTCTTCACGATACCAATAGTATTTATTAAACTCATCAAACGATGTAATTTTATCAAACTCAGGTCTACTTTCTATCAATATTCTACCTCCTCAAAGCCAATTTGCTTTTTCATCTCTAAATAATGGAGCTTCACTCTCTTTATAAGGATTATAATTATTGCAATTACAACCAAACTCTTTCAATGCTTTTATCTTATTATAGACTGTCCAAACAATCAAAGAGATGCCTTCAAACTCTTGAGCTTTCCCTTTATTCATTTTATTTTTTGAAAAGCCATTCCAAAATAGTTTGATTATATTTATTAAAAAATTGCTTTATATCTCACGCAAGCACTTTTCCTCTTGTATTCCACTAGTTAAACCGCTGCTTTACTGTTTCCCGATTTTCATACTTAGGACACCTGCTCTCAATATAAATTACATCATCTTAAAAAATATCATCTATCTGTACAAGCCACATATCAAACCATAAACGAATGAATTTCTCTCTTTCATACATAAATTTAAGCACCTCCAAAATCAGATACTTCTTTATTATTATACCATTTTTTGCTTGGTTTTATAGTTCTAACTCATTCCTCTTTACCTGTGATAGTCGCTTTTCTTGTTGCAGGTGTTGTAATCACTTGCCCACAACAAAATAATTAAATATTATTGGTATATTAAGCTCTTTCATGTTATACTAAAAAACAACATTAATATAAGATGCTAATATCAAAAATATGCCGTTTGATTAACTGATAACGAATTCAAAAAGCTGAAATCTGTTATTAACAAAAGCAAACAACTAGTGTAATGTATCATTGACATTTAATTAATATCAGCAATAGTATAATAACTTTCAAATTTCTTTATTATGTATCTGCTGCAATCTATTAACAAAGTTATAATAAGGCTAAATATCAGCGATACAGTACACTAGAACAGTTAAGAGTATGTGACAGATTCTTATTGATTTAGATGAGGCACATGCCGGACACTTAGATTACTCTAGTGTAATGTATCATTGACATTTAATTAATATCAGCAATAGTATAGTAACTTTCAGATTTCTTTATTATGTATCTGCTACAATCTATTAACAAGGCAGTAATAAGACTAAATATCAGCGATAGTATAATAACTTTAAAATTTCTTTATTATGTGTCTGCTACAATCTATTAACAAAGTGATAATAAGACTAAATATCAACGATACAGCACACTAGATTAATTAAATCTAATATACAGGAGGTTTATTATGAAACAAATAAGCATGAAAGCTAAATCATGGATTAATTTAATAGTATTTTTAATAACACTAATTTTAAACTATTTAACAGCATCCGGGTTCATTAATGGAATGAGTCAAAAAGTAGTGTCTAATAAATATAATACACTAATTACACCTGCGGGATTTGCATTTTCAATTTGGGGGATAATTTATTCTTTGATTGGCATTTCTTTAATTTATATGTTAGTAAAAGGCACAGAAACAAAAGTTAAGAATTTAATCGGTATTTTAACGCCAATAATTTTATTTAACTTCTTATTTAATATTTTATGGAACATTAGTTTTTCATATGAAAAAATCGGTTTTTCCACTATATGTATATCTTTAATACTCATAAGTCTTATTTTAATTAATAAAAAATTATATGTTCATAGGAAAGAAATAGAATATAGACTTACAAGTGTTGCTTTTGGTATATATGCAGGATGGATAACAATAGCTTCATTTGTTAATATACTTGCTTTTCTAGTAAGTATAAATTGGGATGGTTTTGGAATTTCTCAAACAATTTGGGCTCCAATAATTTTATTAATAATTATAGTTATCTCTATTTTGATAAATGTGAAATTAAACAATGCAGTATATTTTTTACCTATAGCTTGGGCTATTTTTGGCATAGTAATTAAAATAAATACAGCGGAAAATACAGTTATTTATGGACCATATATGATGCCATTAGGAATTATTGGAATTGTTATCCTAATATTACTTTCAATAATTCAATTTAAGAAAAATAAATACTGTGTTATAGAAAAATAGAAAACAATTATTTCTATATTCTTAATACTAAATGAGTAATGTGAAATCAAATATTGATCAATAAATAAGATTTTTTATTAAAACAGATATTTTATATTCGCTACAATAAAGGATAAATTTCCACTCTGAAAGTGTATGGGAATTTATCCTTTTGATTTCCATTAATTAAAGAGATAATATCCTTTGCAATCATACCTCTGTATGCATTACTGTACTCATCAAGATTGGGAAGCCTAGGCTTTCTATAGTAAATACTATGTAATTCCTTCTTTTCCAGACTCCACTCATCACATGAAATCATCCATTGTTTAGATCCTCCAAGAATAACCTCATACTTTGGAAACATATCTACATCTAACCTATAAAATTCTGCAACTTTTCTATATTTAGTTATTACATAATCTACTGTATTGTCAATTGAACTTGTAATTATTAATACCTTTTTCATCTCCACCCTTTGCCAAAAAATATACACCTGCATACACATTAATTTTCATAAGGACTATGCAATTTTCCAAGTGTATTTATTATACATCCCTATTAAATATTTTCAAGCAAGAAAGTGAGATACAATAATAAGCATCACACAAACTATATATATTTTTTTTACTCCTCCTAATAAGCATCTATTGCCATATCATCCACTTCTTCCTGCTCCACTTCCTCCTGTGTTTCTTCCGGTTCTTCTACATTATCCCCGCTTTCATAATCATCCTCAAGCTCATTATAGTCTTCATCATCTTCGCTCTCTTCCTGCTTTTTCTTATAAATTTTAAAGTAATATCCTACTCCGGCAACTGCCGTAACAAGTAATCCTAAAAATATATAAAGCCCTGCTCCTTTACTTTCTTCCTTCTTTTTAGGCT
>CAURKK010000143.1:0-3573 GCA_963525505.1 uncultured Gemella sp. | reverse complement strand
TTACGCCCTGTGAGACTAGAACGTTGCCAGGCAACAGTGAGAGCCTTCCTTTTGGAAGGTTCTTTTTTATTTATAAGAAAATTAAAAAAAAAGAAAAATATTGTACAATGATACTGTGTATAGAAAATATACACTATTAGATTAGCATTTTTTATCATTGTATATATAAAATATACACCTTTTTATATTTTTAATAGCCTATGAATCTGTGTATTTTAGTTTTTTTAGCACAGATTTATGGGCTATCTCCGCCATGAGAATAAAACTCATGGCTTTTTTTAATTGGAATTTTATAGTTTGAACTTTACTTATTTGATTTATTAATAAAGTATTCAATTAAGAGTGATTCTATAAATTATTAAAGATACCCTAATTTTAAATAGGGTATCTTTAGTTATTGTTATTTTTTAGTTCTATGGATATATGGTTTTCTTTCTGCTGGTTTAATCTCACCCATGATTGAGTAAATATTAGTATCTGTAGCTAATAAAGCATGCCCACAAGGAGCTTCAAAAGGAATTTCTCCTAATTGGTACCAGCGGTTTTCTTTTAAGTTGTAGACTAATTCTTTTTTATTCCACTTATAATCACTTACAGGACGTCTGAAGTATGCATCACGGTATTTTGCGTGATCTTCACCTTGTAATGTTGTTAAGTTGAATACAGCATCTTTCCATACATCTTTATTGAAGCCACCAATTACTAGTAGTTCATGGTCGTTTAATGGAGCCCAATCAGCACCTAGTAAAGATACTTCTTCATTATCGATAACTACATCAGCAAGTTGAGTCCATTCTTTTGTTTCTAAGTTTACTTTATATCCATCGTTATAAGTTTCACTAGCACCACCACCATATACATAAAGTTCATTGTTGTATACATAGCTAACAGCTTGATTACGTAATTTTCCAGGGAATTCTGAAAATACTTCGAATTTCTTAGTTGCTAAGTCATATGCATAAAGTTCATTGTTATTTGATCCATTAATAGATCCGATACCGAAGTATAGTTTATTGTTATGAACTTTTGCGATAACATTTTCTACAGTAAGAGGAAGAGTATCGACTACTTCAACTTTTAATTTATTATCAACAACAGTGAATGCTAATAATTCTGATGATGTTTCAGTTTTATTCGCAATGTAGTATAAGGTATCGTTATATACTGCACTTGGCCCATATGCTAGAGGATAGTCAACTTGAATTTGATCTAATAATGTTACTCCGTCAGCTGTTTCTTCATATAGATATACATCTTTATGATTTACTTTAACTCCTCCATCTACAGGAAGCCCACCTGGGAAGTTAGCACCTCCACCAAAGATTAGTTTATTACCTAATACTCCTTTAACTAATCCTGCTGTACCTATATTATTTTCGTAGCCTTTTTGAGCCGCTACAGTAGCTATATTTGTCCATTTTAGTTGTGTACTCATTATTTTATTGTACCTCCCTATTATTTTTAAAATCAAACGCTTACATCGATATATTTTTTTGAGTGGGAGGATCCGACTAGTGATTTTTCTTAGTCGAGAGCCACTCCCACAACTTTTGTTATTTAAAGTCTGCTTCTTTATCTACTAATACATATACGCTTGGGTGATTTTTAAGAACAGTACATGGAATATTTTCAGTTATTTCAGTACCTTCTACTAAACTTCTAATAGCATCTTGTTTAGCTTTTCCAAATGCTAATAAGATGATGTGTTTAGCATGCATAATATCTTTAATTCCCATTGTCATAGCTTGTTTAGGAACAAGATTAATATCACCATCGAAAAATCTTGAGTTTGCTTGAATTGTTTCTTCTTTTAAATCTACAACATGTACACCAGCGTCAAATGGAGTTCCTGGCTCATTAAAACCAATGTGACCATTTCCACCAATTCCAAGTATTTGAACGTCAATTTGTGCTTTATTAAGTTCTTCTTGATAAGATTTAACCGCTAATTCTAAATCATCAGCAGATGCATCTGGAACATGAGTATTTTCTTTAGCGATATCAACATGATCAAAAAGATTTGTTTCCATAAATTTATGGTAACTCTCAGGGTGATCGTAGCTAATTCCTACGTATTCATCTAAGTTATAAGATTTAATGTTTTTATAACTGAAATTACCAGCTTTATAATCAGCGATCATTTCTTCGTATAAATCGGTTGGTGTTGAACCAGTTGCAAGACCTAATGTTGAATTTTCATCAACTAAACCTTTTAAAATTTTATATGCTTCTTGAGAAGCTTCTTTTTTTGAATTAAAAACTAAATATTTCATATAATGACTCCTTATAAATTAATCTTCTTTTTTATATACTTCTTTACCACGAGCAAATGTAGTTAACACTTCGTATGCAGAACTAATAACTACAAAGTCAGCATCATAACCAACTTTAAGTCTACCTTTTCTATCTCCAAAACCTAACATTTCTGCAGGGTTTTTAGTACAAGAGTTGATTGCTGCATCTACAGGAACTAAAGCATCTTCTATTAGAACACGTAATCCATCGATAACTCTAAGCGTAGAACCAGCTAAACGACCATCATCACGGTGAGCACTACCATCTTCGTAGATTTCCATATTTTCTCCACCGAAGATATAAGTACCACGACCGCAACCTTTAGCACATAGAGAATCAGTAATCATAATACCATGATCACGCCCTTTAGCTGTAAAATATGTATTTAGTGCATCTGTAGTAGAGTGGATACCATCACAGATAATTTCCCCATAAGAATCACGAGCACGTAAAGCAAAACCTACTTGACCGCCATCACGGTGATGGAAACCTACCATACCATTGTAAACGTGAGTTTGAGAAGTTGCACCGTTCGCAAAAGCTAAGTAACTCTCTTTATAATTACAAGCTGAGTGACCTAAACTTACTCTAATACCTTGACTTACTAAGTATTTAGTAAGTTCGTAGTCTACATCTTTCTCACAAGCGATAGTAATAAGTCTAATTAAGTTATTACTAGCTGCTTGAAATTTTTTAAATTGTTCAACACTAGGTGTTTGAATGCAACTTAAAGGTTGAGCACCACGTCTTTCTTCATCAAGATATGGTCCTTCAAAGTGAATTCCAAGAATTTCAGCTCCTTCATAACCTTCATCGTAAACCTTAGCTACATTTGCAACTGCTTTAAGAAGTACTTCTTCTGTTTGAGTTATTGTTGTAGGTAAAAATGATGTTACACCTTCAGAAACGATATTTTTTGTCCAGTTACGAAGTCCCTCTTCGTTAACATCATTAGTATCATAACCGTAAGCACCGTGAGTATGAACATCTATGAAACCTGGTAAAATGCGATTAGAACCAAAATCGTAATCTACTTCTTCAAATGCATCGTAGTCATAAACTGCTGTTATTTTTTTATCTTCAACTTCTAAAATTAGAGGAAGAAATTGGCCACTAGACCAAACTTTTTTACTTTTTATTAACATAATAACACCCCTTTTTTGAAAAATTTGTTTGTTTTAAATTTAATGTGTTAAATCGTCGTTAACTTAATTTTAACACTTTTTAAATAGGTTTGTAAAGTAGAAAAGTAAAAGTTTTCAAAATTAATTTAAAGGT
>CAURKK010000142.1:0-3603 GCA_963525505.1 uncultured Gemella sp. | reverse complement strand
GATAACGGTGGATCAGCTGTAGATGGTGCTACATTAAAATATGGTATCTTATCAGTTCAACCATTAACAGGTCTTTGGAATCCTATATTCTCAGATAAAGCTGAAGATCAATATGTAAACCAAGCTGTTATGGGTGGAACATTCCCTAGTGATGAAGAGGGACGTGTCGTTCAAGATGATGCAAATGCTGCGGTTAAATTCCACTTAGACCGTGAGAAAAAAGAAGTTACATTAACAATTCACGATGGAGTTAAATGGAATAATGGTGAAGCCTTAACAACAAAAGATATCGTAGCTACATACGAGCTTATGGGTAACCCTAAATTCACTACAAATACTCGTTACAATGAGGCATACGAATTTATTGAAGGAATGAAAGAATTCCACGCTGGTAAAGCGAAAAATATCTCAGGTCTCCAAGTTAAAGATGATAAAACAGTAGTAATTAAATATACAGAAATACGCCCATCATTATTATGGGGTGAAGGTTTTATAGATAACTTCTTAAATGCTAAACAAGTAGAAGAAGCTTCTAAAGACTTTGCTAAATTTGCGGAAGCAGACTTAAACAAAAAACCAGTATCATATGGTCCTTACCACATCACTAAAGTAGTAAACGGAGAAAGTGTTCTTGCAGAACAAAACCCTCACTACTACAACAAAGATAAAATGAAACTTAAAAAAATCGAGTTTAAAACAGTAGCTCCAGCTCAAGCTAGTCAATTAATTAAAAGTGGAGAAATAGACTATTTAGATAATGTAATGCCAAGTGTTTATGAGGGAGCAAAAGATGTTAAAAATGGAACATTCTTAGGTGATACTTCTCGTTATATGTCATATGTTGGATTCAAACTAGGTAAATTCGACAAAGCTAAGGGTGAAAACGTAGTTGATCCTAACTCTAAACTAGCTGACAAAAACTTACGTCAAGCATTCCTATATGCGGTTGACCGTGATCAAATCAACGAAAAAATCTTCAAAGGATTACGTTTCACTCCAACTGGATCTGGTATGTACCCAGCAGCGGTAGGTAAATTAGTAAATGAAAATGCGACTGCAGTTAAAAAAGATGTAGAAAAAGCTAAAAAATTATTAGATGATGCAGGATACAAAGATAAAGATGGAGATGGACTACGTGAAGACAAAAACGGAAACAAACTTTCATTCAACTTCGCTATCCGTAACACAGGTGAAGACTATGATCAAGCATTAGCTGACGTATTCGTTAAATCATGGAAAGAAGTAGGATTAGATGTTAAATTAGCAGATGGGAAACTTATGTCTCGAAAAGACTTCTCTCAACGTGTACAAGCAGATGATCCATCAATCGATATCTTCCAAGGTGCATGGCAATATGGAACAAACCCTAACCGTCAAGAGTTACTAGGTAAAAAAGCTCCATTAAACTTATACCGCTACACTACTGAAGCATTCGAAAATAGTTTCAAAGCTCAAGGGTCAGCAGATATGTTCGATGAGGCTAAATTAAAAGCAGCTTACAATAAATTTGATACAGAAGTAGCTGAAGAATTACCATTCTTCCCATTAAGCTGGGATACAAGTATCTCATTCTTTAACAAACGTATTAAAGCTTACGATCTAGCTAAAGCTAAGAAAAATCAATTCAAACTTTATGAGCTAGAGTTAACAGCTAACGAAGGTGCTAAATAATAAAAATTTAAATGCGACATAGATGACTTCGGTTGTCTATGTCGTTTTTTAGGGTATTAGTATTTCCTAGGAAATATTTAAAATAATTTGGAAATTGTTAGATATTCTACGTAGTAGCTAACAGTTGAATTTTTTATAAATAACGTATAAAATTATAACAGTGTGATGTATTTATTACAATGATTAATAAATACTTTTAGAATTTATTTAATTCAAAGAATATAGGAAAGGTGTATTAATGAGAAAATTTATTTCGGAGTTATTATTAATAATTGTTACAATTATTTGGGGTCTGGCTTTTATTTGGCAAAATATAGCAAGTAAAGTACTAGGGCCTCTTACGGTTGTTGGAATAAGATCGGTAATCGCGGTAGTATTTCTTGGAGCTGTGGCAATTCTTATACCTAGTTTGTATAAGAGTCAGGATCCTAAGATTTTAGCAGAGCCTATAACAAAAAATAAAAGTTGGATACTTGGTGGTATCTGTGGAATAGTATTATTTTTCGCAATGTATATTTCACAAATAGGTATTGGGATGACAACAGCAGGTAAAGCTGGATTTATCACAGTATTGTACATTTGTATAGTACCATTTATCGGGGTATTTTTAGGGAATAAACTTAATAAATTCTTTATTATAGGATTAATTTTATCTGTAATTGGGTTTTATTTCTTATCTGTAAAAGAAGAGGTGACGCTAGAGACAGGGGATCTTATTGTCCTAGTTAGTGCAGTTATATTCGGGATTCATATAATAGTTATTGACTATTCGGCAGCTAGAGTTAACTCGATGTTCTTATCAATAGTACAATTAGTTGTTGTATCTATACTGAGTTTAATTCTTGCTGTGTTTAAAGAAACAATAATTTTTGCAGATGTGATGAGCGTTATTTGGCCGTTACTTGCGATAGGTGTACTTTCTAGTGGAGTAGGTTATACTTTACAGATTGTAGGTCAAAAAGATGTTCCGCCACACACTGCCTCTCTAATATTAAGTTTAGAGTCTGTTGTAGCTGCAATAGGTGGAGTACTTATCCTTGGTGAACATATTGGGATAAGAGAAGGAATTGGTATGCTTATCGTATTTGTAGGGATTTTCGTTTCTCAATTGCCCGATAAGAAGAAAGATAAATAGTATATAATAAAAAGCATTAGGGAGCGACTCGAAAATTGTGATTTTATCAAGCCCCCTTTTTATGAGGTTAATGATGAAAAAAATATTAAAAATAGTTGTTAGTTTAGTGTTAGTAGCAGCTTTAGGTTTTGCAGGATTAGTTGGTTATTTATGGGCGACAGAATATAGTCCTAATGGAGTGGAAAGCTTGCAGGTCACTAAGCAAGGAAATTCAGAAATAGCAAAAGTAGGAACAGAATATAGTGCTCTTAACTGGAATATAGGTTATGCAGGGCTTGATAAAGATGAAGATTTCTTTATGGATGGTGGAGAGATGGTGTTGCCTCTTGATAAAGCCCATGTAGAAGAAAATTTAAAAAATATTACTGAAATAGTTAAAAATGAGAAAGCGAATGTTAATTTTATTCAAGAAATTGATGAAGATTCAAAACGCAGTTATAATATAAATCAGGTTACTACATTCGATGAAAAACTAGGATTAAATAGTATTTTAGCCTATAATTTTAAAGTTAGATATGTACCTTATCCATTGCCTCCGCTAGGGAAGGTGAAAAGTGGTATATATACTGCGACTGATTTTAAAATAGAAAATGCAAGAAGATTCCAAATGGCAATTCCATTTACATTTCCTGAGAGATTAGCCAATTTAAAACGTGGATTTTCTGTTATTTATACAAAAGTAGAAAATAGTGATAAACACCTAGTGTTAATCAACGCTCATCTTGATGCTTATGACAAAGGCAATTCTGGTAAAAAAGCTCAGATGAAGCAACTTCTTGAATTTATCGATTATGAGT
>CAURKK010000141.1:0-3613 GCA_963525505.1 uncultured Gemella sp. | reverse complement strand
TTACGCCCTGTGAGACTAGAACGTTGCCAGGCAACAGTGAGAGCCTTCCTTTTGGGAAGGTTCTTTTTTTATACATTAATTTCATATATTTTGATTTTCTACTAAAAATAGAGTATCATTATATAGTAATATACTTTTGGAGGTTTGGGAATGTTTTATTTAGAAGATGAAAAAACGTTAGTACTTACTAGTGAAAATAAAAAAGACATATTAAATGCATTAAAATTAATTAATTATATTTCAGAAGATAAAAATATAAAAGTTGCTTATATTAAAATTTTATCTAAAGTTTTAGATTTTAATAAAGCTATAGAAAACTATTATCACTCACATAAACCAGGTTATAACGAGGTGTATCAAGAAAGAATTGATAACTTAGATAATAGTCGTGATGAATTTAGACGTCTAAAAGCTGATTTGAAAGCTACATTTGACGATAATAACTATAGCAAAGATAAAGAAAAAGAGTTTAATTTAATTATTTCTAGAATTGAGAGTAGGACTGCCATTCTATTTGAAGGTGAAGAAGAATATAACTTTAATAATTATTTAGTAACTTTAATCAATGATAAAAAGTTAGAAGAATTTATATGGTTAAACACGATTTATAATATTTTTAAAGAAGGAAATAGTTTAAAATCTATTGTTCATGATTATCAAAAACTTAATGATGTAGAATTTTCAGATTTATATAAAATCTATTTATTTGTTACTGATTACAACATAAATAAGCTATTATTAAAGAATGAATCTCAGATTATTAATAATGAGTATCTTGAAGATTTCGAATCGTTTTTCAATTATATGTATGAATTAATAGATGATCTTCGTACTTTTGTAGCAAAAAATGATAAAAAGAATATCTTAAGTTTCGCGACAAAAATTGAAAGCTATACTAATATAAATACACCATCAAAAAAAGAATTTTTAGAATGTGTTTATAAAGTTTTTAATTTCTTAAGAGCGTTATATGAAAATGACAATGCAAAATTACTTTTAGATAATATTTATCCTATACTTGTTAAATCATTCTATGCACCTTTAAGAAATGATGATAAAATCAAATACGATTATAATCAAGAATTTATATACGCACTCGAGTATACTCAAATTATTATAGAAGTAATGGATGATAAAAATGAATAGTACTTTTTCAAAAAAAGATTTTTATTGTGTATATAATGATTTCGATATATCTAGGCGTTTGAAGGAATTAAATCTTTTATACCTACCATTGATTGGAAATGATGCCATTAGCTTATATAATTTTTTAGGAAGTAAAATGCTAGGCGATAAATATCTTTCAAAAAATTATTTGCATTATGATATATTAGATAATCTTGCAATGACAGATAATAAATTTACTATAGCAAGAAAGAAATTGGAAGCATTAGGATTATTACAATCATTTTACATAAATAGTAATGGAGTCGGACAATTTGTCTATAAAATTAAACAAGCATTAACTTTTAATGAGTTTTTCAATACACCCGTATTAGCACAATTACTTGAGAATAATTTAGGGAAAAGTGAATATAAAGAACTTTTTGATTATTATTCATTTGATAAAGTTAGTTTCAGAAGTTTCGAGGATATTACTGCAAAATTTTCGGATGTTTATCATGTTGAAAATTTAAATGATCTTAGTTTTGATTATTTATCGAATGATAAATCTGGTGGGCCAAACTTTGACGAATATTTCTTTGATTTTGATAAATTAAATTATTATCTAGCAAATAGTTATTTAACTGAAGTTATATCTGAAGATGTTACTAAGAAGAAAATTTTGGGATTGGCTCATATTTACAAAATGACAGCACAAGACATGGCAACTGCCATAGAAAAATCTGTTGAGGTGAATAATGGCGGGAATAAAATCAATTTCGATTCTCTAACTGATTATATTGTTCAATTGAACGTAAACGTCCGAAAACAAGAGGTGCCAACTTTAGAACGTATGGTAAATAAAAAACTTACTACTAGCTTATCTGATGAATTAACAGAAGAAGATAAATTTATTAAGGAAGTTGATAATACTAATTTTATAACGTATCTTAATAAACAAACTGGAATAGTTGTTTCTAATATTGATGCGAAGAATATTGGAGATTTACAAAGTAAATATAATTTTCCAACGGGAGTATTAAATATATTATTAGAATATTCTATAAATCAGACTGGTAAATCTTCTATACCGCATATAAATTATATTGATAAAATAGCTAGTACTTGGAGTGCTCAGAAACTATTAGGAGCTAAAGATGCTATAGATTTTGTTAGAAATTCTAGAGTTTATAAACAAAATAGTAAAAATTCATCAAACAAATTATCTAAACAACCTAATAATTATTCAAATGTAAAAAAAGCTAATTTTGCACCTTTTCCAGACTATTTAAAAAATAGAAAAAGTAATTTTAGCACAGTAAAGAATAATGCAGACAGAGTTGTGACAAAAGAAGATGAAGATGCGTATAATACGATGATGAAAGAATTAAATAATAAGAGGGATATGTAGTGAAAAAAATATCGAATATAGTTTCAAGTAATACGATAGATTCGTATAAAAAATTCATGTCGGAAAAAGTTCTTAACGACGTTGAAATAATAAATTTCATTCGCAATAATAATTTAACTAAAGAAGATGTAGAGGATAATCTTGAGAAATTTTACCAATTTTATATATCTAAAGATAGCTTGTTAAATATCGAACATAGACCAAAATTATTTTTTAATAATAATGAAGTCAATATATTATATCAAGAGACAGAAGAATATAAGCAAAAAGTTGCAAATTCAAAAACAACAAATAAGATAAAAACTGAGTTTGTACCTAAACGTGTTTTAACATACACTTTTGAGAACTTATCTAGAAATAAAGAAAAAGGTATTTTAGCTACAGAAGTTATAAAAGTGTGTAAAAGTATTCTTAATAATCAAACGAGAAGAGGGATATATATATATGGACCTACAGGAACTGGTAAAACCTATTTAATGGGATGTATTTACAACTACTTCAAACAAAATGGTAAAGAACCTGCAATATTATATTATCCTGAATTTATCAGAAAGATTAAATCTAAAATTAGTAATAATAGTTATGATTTATACATAGATCTAATAAGAGATGAGGAAATACTTATAATTGATGATATAGGTGCTGAAAATATTACAGAATTCATTCGTGATGAGGTATTAGGACCAATCATTAATCATAGAGAAGCAGAAAAATTACCGACATTCTTCTCATCAAATTTAAGTATAGATGATTTATCAGAATTACTATCAAACGGTAGAACAACCGTGGATAAAACAAAAGCCTTAAGAATCGTGGAAAGAATACATTCTTTAAGTGCTTCTCACTTCTTAGATGGAGAAAATGAAAGAGAATATTATAATTAAAAATAATAAGCATTTATAAAATTTTTACGTTTTATAAATGCTTATTTATTTTTTCGGGTAAAAAAATCAAAAAAATTCATTTTTTTTTAGAAAATAGTGGAAAAAAGTGGGGAAATGTGGTAAATTATAAAGGTAAGGTGGTGAGAAGTAGTGTTTATTGGTCAATACAATAATAAAATGGATGCCAAAGGAAGGCTTAGTATTCCAATAAAGT
>CAURKK010000140.1:0-3622 GCA_963525505.1 uncultured Gemella sp. | reverse complement strand
ATTTGACATTTCTAAAAATATCTGTTATACTTTCAGTAAATAAAGAGGGTGTCCCACTACCATTAAAGGTGGAGCATTAAAGAAGGTGTCTCACTACCTATATCCCAAAGGTGAAGCATTAAAGTGAACAGAGAGGATGAAACCTCTCTGTTTTTTTAGGAGAAGGCAATGGCAGAAGCGATTAAATATGGATTTTATACTGTAAATCCTGATTATCTTGAATATCTAAATCAAATAGATTCAGAAGTTTATTACAACCCATCGTATAGAAACAGTATTAAACCATTTGTTGGAATTATTGTTGGGATAGAAAACTATAATTATTTTATTCCAATATCTTCTGCAAAGGAAAAACACAAAAGATGG
The DNA here is from genome assembly GCA_963525505.1 of uncultured Gemella sp. Taxonomy (GTDB): domain Bacteria; phylum Bacillota; class Bacilli; order Staphylococcales; family Gemellaceae; genus Gemella. The sequence continues at coordinate 3,256 of CAURKK010000140.1, read as the reverse complement.
AAGAATGTTTCTGATGAGCATTTTTTGATTTATGAAGTAATTGATAATAACATTACTATAAATGGAGATATATACAAATATTACTCTGATGAAGAAAAAATGCATATATTATCTATATTGGATATTAAGAAAATGATACCTGTACCGAATGGTTGTTATGAAAGAATTGAGTTTGATGAGCTTGATGACATCAGATACAAAGACTTATTTGAAAAAGAATATGCTTTTTGCCTTAAGGTAAAAACAAAGGTTTTGAAAAAGGTGGAAAAATTATATCAGAAGCAAAAAGAAACAGGAACTATCAGAAGAGCAAATTGTAATTTTTCAGAGTTAGAAAAAGCCATGTTGGATTGGAAGTAAAATATAAATTACTTATGAATAATCAAAGAACAGCTGAAGACATTCAGGATGCACTCAAAGATCTGTTGGGAGGAACTATCAAGGAAATGATGGAAGCAGAAATGGATGAACATCTTGGATATGGTAAATCTGAGAGATACGAAAGTGATTACTATAGAAACGGCTATAAATCAAGATCAACAGTAGCTTAAGAACGAATGCCAAATGATGGCATTCGCCCTAAAATAATACTTATCACAGAAGTCCGGAAGTTGGAATTTACAGACTTTGATTCACACAGCCCATCTAAGAATATAGAAATAATTGTTTTCTATTTTTATACAACACAGTATTTATTTTTCTTAAATTGAATTATTGAAAGTAATATTAGGATAACAATTCCAATAATTCCTAATGGCATCATATATGGTCCATAAATAACTGTATTTTCCGCTGTATTTATTTTAATTACTATGCCAAAAATAGCCCAAGCTATAGGTAAAAAATATACTGCATTGTTTAATTTCACATTTATCAAAATAGAGATAACTATAATTATTAATAAAATTATTGGAGCCCAAATTGTTTGAGAAATTCCAAAACCATCCCAATTTATACTTACTAGAAAAGCAAGTATATTAACAAATGAAGCTATTGTTATCCATCCTGCATATATACCAAAAGCAACACTTGTAAGTCTATATTCTATTTCTTTCCTATGAACATATAATTTTTTATTAATTAAAATAAGACTTATGAGTATTAAAGATATACATATAGTGGAAAAACCGATTTTTTCATATGAAAAACTAATGTTCCATAAAATATTAAATAAGAAGTTAAATAAAATTATTGGCGTTAAAATACCGATTAAATTCTTAACTTTTGTTTCTGTGCCTTTTACTAACATATAAATTAAAGAAATGCCAATCAAAGAATAAATTATCCCCCAAATTGAAAATGCAAATCCCGCAGGTGTAATTAGTGTATTATATTTATTAGACACTACTTTTTGACTCATTCCATTAATGAACCCGGATGCTGTTAAATAGTTAAGAATTAGTGTTATTAAAAATACTATTAAATTAATCCATGATTTAGCTTTCGTGCTTATTTGTTTCATAATAAACCTCCTGTATATTAGATTTAATTAATCTAGAGTAGTGTATAAATGATATTTATCATGTCTAATACTTCAGCTAAGAAGTAGCAGATTAAAGTACAGGACACAGAGATATAAATTTTTCTCGTGCATTTCCGGTTTTGAAATGCCATTGTATCTTAGCTACACTCCGATTGCGATATTATGCCTATGCTGACGGATAACTCTTAATTTTTCACCGCTCGCTATTCTGAGTGAGAAACATTAATGAGTCATTACTTTAAGCTTAATTTCTCCCATATTAAGTAAACTTCAATGTTTGGGATTATAGTGGATTTGTAGTCGCTTTATAATTCGTTGTGTCTCTTTAGGTTTAAATACTTTATAAATGGAAGCCGGTTTATGTGTGTTAATGTTATCAATTACTAAAATGATTTTCTTTACATCCGGAAATACTAAATCAGATAGGTATTTGATTTTAATTACCCGGTTAATTGCAGCAATATAATCATGAGAACTTACATAGCGTTTTCATCCAAGTTGTTCAAAAAATAAAAATACTATAAGTAACATTTCTCTTATAATTAGAATCAAGTTTCTGATTATTACCGTTAAGTGAAACCAAAGACTCCATAACATTATCAAAGAGTTTTATGGTTTTTCATATATATACAACTGGCTACACTGGGAAATATTGAGGTTCATAAACATCAAGGAGGTCTTCCATGCAAGCTACAAAATCAGAGCCTTCTTTTGAATGAGTACACCAGTAGTATTTCATTTGATGTCGAAGTTTAATTTTTACCTACTACTAGTGTATAGTATCATTGAAATTTAATTAATATCAGCAATAGTAGAGTAAGTCTCAACTTTCTTTATGATATATATGTTACAATCTATTAACAAAGCAACTAAAAGGCTAGATATCAACGATACACTACACTAGAGTAATCTAAGTGTACAGCACATACATCATCTAAATCAATAAGAATCTGTCCATACTCTTAACTGTTCTAGTTGTTTGCTTTTGTTAATAACAGATTTCAGCTTTTTGAATTCGTTATCAGTTAATCAAACGGCATATTTTTGATATTAGCATCTTATATTAATGTTGTTTTTTAGTATAACATGAAAGAGCTTAATATACCAATAATATTTAATTATTTTGTTGTGGGCAAGTGATTACAACACCTGCAACAAGAAAAGCGACTATCACAGGTAAAGAGGAATGAGTTGAACCTATAAAACCAAGCAAAAAAATGGTATAATAATAAAAAAGTATCTGATTTTGGAGGTGCTTAAATTTATGTATGAAAGAGAGAAATTCATTTGTTTATGGTTTGATATGTGGCTTGCACAGATAGATGATATTTTTTAAGATGATGTAATTTATATTGAGATCCGGTATCCTAAGTATGAAAATCGGGAAATAGTAAAGCTGCGGTTTAATGAGTGGAATGCAAGAGGAAAAGTGCTTGCGTGAGATATAAAGCAATTTTTTAATAAGTATAATCAAACTATTTTGGAATGGCTTTTCAAAAAATAAAATGAATAAGGGGAAAGTTGAATATTTTGACGGCATCCCTTTGATTGTTTGGACAGCCGATAATAAGATAAAAGCATTTAAAGAGTTTGGTTGTAATTGCAATAATTATAATCCTTATAAAGAGAGTGAAGCCCCATTATTTAGAGATGAAAAAGCAAATTGGTTTTGAGGAGGTAAAATATTGATAGAAAGTAGACCTGAGTTTGATAAAATCACATCGTTTGATGAGTTTAATAAATACTATTGGTATCGTGAAGAAGTTTCACAGA
>CAURKK010000139.1:0-3639 GCA_963525505.1 uncultured Gemella sp. | reverse complement strand
TAAAAAAGATGGCGAAAAACCTGAAATGCCTGATTTCGTTAAGAAAATGCTAGCTGAAAAAAATGAGAATAAAAAACCTAGTATTATAGATATAATTAAATCAATATTTCGAAAATAATAAATAAATTTCTTTTTAGAAAAATAATAATAAAATATTACTCTATTACTTTATTCACTAAGTAATAGAGTTTTTAATTATAGAAAATTTACAATTCATAATAATTATACCTCCTGTAAATAAAATTAATAATAATATTAATTTTTTATTAAATTTTATATAATCCAGAGTATAAAATAATGTTTTAATAGTGTTTTATACCTATACGAGTTTGGAAAATAAATATAAATTAGATGAATTTTATTGTATTATTAGTTTAAACGATCATTATTTTATGTTATAATAAAAGTGAAAATCTAAGGAGGATAAAACTTATGAAAAAAAATAAAATAATCTTAACTTTATCTAGCGTACTACTTTCTATATCTTTAGTTGGATGTAGCAGTGGCGATGGACTCAACCGATCTGCGAAAGATGGAAAAGAAAACGAAGTTGAAAAAGCTTCTATCAAACTTGTTAAGGCAACAAAAACCGGCGATTACAATCTAATCAGTGCAGATGAGTTGAAAAAATCAATCGACAACAAAGAAGATATTCTCTTAATTAACACTATTCCCGCAGAACGCTTTGAAAAGACAAAAATAAAAGGTGCAGTTAACGCCGGATTACCAAAAGAAATGAAAGATTTGAAACCAGAAGAAAAAGAAGCATTCCTGAAAACTCTAGGAACTAACAAAGATAAAAAAATAATCATATATTGCGGCTTTGTAGCTTGTGAACGAAGTCACGTCGGAGCTGTTCTAGCTAAAGAAGCAGGTTATAAAAATGTTTATAGATTCCCGGGCGGAATTGCAGCATGGTTAGATGCTGGAAATAGCATTGATAAATAACATTTAAACTTGCATTTGTGGATAATAATGAGGATTTACCTCACATTTGCAATATAATTAGCATTTGTGGATAACAATGAGGAATTACCTCACAAATACTTTAATTAAAAATTTTTAGAATAGTTATTTTGTTGGGAGAACCCCTTTTATAATCCAACAATTTCAATCAAAATTCCAAATTTTTATCCAAAATGACAATTTCGCCCTAAATAAAGAGGGACCTACTCAAAAATTACGATTTCTTAAAAATCTATTTTACAGAGTAACTCCCTCTTTATTTTTTACTTCTAAATTTAAATATATCTCTCTTAAATAAAGGGACATTATCAAAATATTCACCTTTATAGAAAGGATGGCACTTCAATAACCTTTTTATAGTTAAAAAAGTCCCTAAGAAAAAACCAAATCTTCTATAGCTTTCTATAGCATAACTTGAACATGTAGGCGAAAATCTACATGTTGGCCTTGTATAACGTGATATATACTTTCTATACAAATTTATTAAAAAAATACAAAATTTTGCCATAAAGCCGCTCCTTTCATTTTTTATTTTAACAACTCGACGATTTTATTTCAACTTATTTTATCTATTTTCTCCTTAAAGTAACGATATTGATTATCAGTTATATTTGTTCACTTCAGGAAACATTGTCATATCAACCTTCTTTTTAGAGAATAATTCTCAATAACTATTATAAGTATATTAACTTTACATATATAATTCACAGTGCTATAATTTAATCATAAATTAAAAAATAAAGGAGAAAATTTATAATGACACGTAAAACAGAATTAAACAAACTTGTAGCAAACTTAACAGTATTATACACAAAATTACACAGCTTCCACTGGTATGTAACTGGACGTAGCTTTTACACACTACACGAAGTTTTTGAAAACTATTATAACTACACAACTGAGTCTCTAGACGAAGTAGCTGAAAGATTATTAGCAATCGGAGGTCGTCCTGTTTCTACTCTTAAAGGAGCTTTAGAAATCGCAACAATCCAAGAGGCAACTGAAAAAGAAACAACTAAAGAAATGGTTGCAGCTGTATTCCACGACTTCGAATTATTAATCTCAGATCTTACTAACCTTATGAGCATTGCTGAAGAAGAAGGAGATCAAGGTACTTCTGACTTAGCTTTAGGTCTAAAAACTCAATTAGAAAAAAATGTTTGGATGTTACGCGCTTACTTAGCAGAATAATATTATCCGCATAGGTTTCAAGAATAATAAACAGAGGCTGAATAATAAACTTTAAATTTATTATTCAACCTCTTTTTATATTAAATACCTTGTTATAAGCTCTTACCTTTTCTGTTTAAGATATTAAGATTTATGGCATCTACATAATAGTTATTTACTTGACCATCTTTATCACTAATCTCTACATTCCAAGTCGGTATAAGTACTTGATTTTCCGTTTGCGAAATATAAGTGTAATAACCTAACGTGGCTCTGACTCTACAGTTCTTAGGCACTAAATCCTCATGATATAACCTATTTATTGCTTGGCTAGAAGAAACCAATGTTTCGTTTTTATCTTTTCTAATATTAGAAACACCTGTTAAAGTAAAACTTTTTATATCTCCATTACTTTCAACATTAAATACTATTCTTGCATTTTTATTAGAAAAAACTCGAACACTATCTATTTGTTGTTCAAAAATAACTTCATTTTTTACAGCGTTATAACTTGAGAATATGTAATTTGCACTAAGTTTCATTTTTTCTAGTAGAAAAGAATCCAGTTCCGCCCTATAACTGCTCTTGTTAACATTTGTTATAGAATTTTCTGAAGTAACCTTTAGAATAGATGTTTTATCTACATTATCTACTTCATATTTCAGACCACTATCTTCTTTCCTAACATCTTTCAAATCAGAAATCGTCACATTTACATACCCAAGATTATCACGTTTTGTAGAATTTTCCTCTACAGTTATATTATCGTTTTTCATGGAACGTTCTATTATTTCTTTTTCCTGAACTATTTCCGTCTTATTTCTTTGAACGGTATAGATATAAAAAGTCAATAACACCGCATTCAAAGCAACAAATAGGTAAATAAACAATGTCTTCATCTTACCCCAATTCATAGTCTTTCACCGTTTTCTACCATTTCTTTTAATTTTTTGAAACTCACATATCTGTCGTTATACTTAACATACCAAGCAGGTATATAACTAAAACTATTTCTATCTTTATTATAAATTTTATCATACCCTAAAACTATATCATCTATTTCTTTAAGGTTAACTTTATCATAAAGATAATTTATAACGTATTCCGTTTTCTCAACTGAATACAATTCCGCTTCTCTCGATGAAAGATATGTTTTAGTTAATTTTTTCGGTGATGTTAACTTATAAATACCACCGCTATTATCTTCTGAAATAATATCTGCATGACCGTCTTTACTAAAAACTATGGAATCTTTATACGCTTCTTGGAAAATAATAATACCCTCTAGAGCAGTTGTAAGTTGATAATTCGTATCTCCTATATAACCCAATTCCAAGAAATTCATTGTATTATTTATGGCAACCGTAGCACCAACTTCACGCCCACCTTCATTAGATGGATTTGTATAAACTAATCTATTGTTTATAGATCTCAAAATTCCATAACCATCCGTTACTTCATCTTCATTACTTATTCTAAGATTATCTTTTTTCTCAAAAATGT
>CAURKK010000138.1:0-3658 GCA_963525505.1 uncultured Gemella sp. | reverse complement strand
CAAGGGTGTTGTTTTTTCATTTCAACTATGTCATTTAATTCATATTCCATAATCCAACCTCCTATTTTTCTTCGTTTGATGTCAGTAGTGATTCAAACTCTCTATAAAAATCGCGTCTTAACATTGTTTCCACATCTTGTTTTTTTCCAACTTTTGCTTTTCCAATAACATGAATCGTAACAACGTTGTCAGCAATTTTTTCTATATAATCGATATGTAATTTATCGTTCTTATATAATAAATCATGATACTCTTTTTTATTGTTAGCAATGTCGATTACATTTTGAACTCTTGCTTCTACTATTTCAATAGACTCATCGATTTTTATAGGTAACTCCACCAATGCCAAATTGTACATTAATGAGTAATTTACAACTTGATTAATAGTTCCATTCGGAATAAAATAAACTTCACCATTTTTAGAACGTATTTTTGTAGAACGTAATCCTAAAGACATTACATACCCTCCTGCAATAAATGCGGCTTGATTATATATCTTAACATTATCTCCTACATCAAATTGTCCCTCTAGGATAATAAAAAATCCAGATATAATATCTTTAACTAAACTCTGTGCACCAAAACCAATAGCTACCGATGCTATACCTGCACTGGCCACAATACTCGTAGTATTAACTCCTAAGATTGATAAAACTTGAAAAAATGCAATAAAGTAGATTGTATAACGAACTGCACTTTTAACGAGTTTGTGTAACGTTTCCGATCTTTTCTCATTAAACTTTATATTAAATTTCTTATTGGCATTATCACTCGTTGTCATCACATAATCAATAATTTTATTAAAGATACGAACTAGAATTGATGCAATAATAAAAATTCCAATTATAAGTAATAGTTTTTCTAAAACTGCAATAAATAAATCAGTGTTGCTTAATGAAGTTTTGACTTTTTCAATAATATTCATAATTACTCATCCTTGAATAACGAAATAATACGTTCAAATTCATCATTATCTTTGAACTCAATTTCAATCTTACCTTTTTTATTGCGACCTTGTTTAATCGTTACAGAAGTTCCAAGACGCTTTTTAAGAATATTTTCCTGCTCTTCTATAAAAATATCCTTAGCCTTCGTTTTCTTGACCTCTTTCGGTTTCAGTAACTTCGCTACATATTCTTCTAATTCACGAACAGACATTTTTCTTTCAACTACCAAAGCACAAACTTCTTCCATAGCTTTTTTTGTTTTTAATGAAAGTAAAGTTCTAGCATGAGCAGCACTAATTAGTCCTTGTTCCAGCTTGTTTTTAATTTCTGTAGGTAATTTTAATAAACGCAAGCTATTCGCTATGTAAGGTCTACTTTTCCCAAGTTTCTTAGCTAATTCTTCTTGAGTTAATGACATTTTATCCATTAAGTTTTTATAACTTTCTGATTCTTCTAATGGTGATAAATCTTCACGTTGCAAGTTTTCAAGCACTGCAAAGACCATCATTTCTTCATCAGTCATTTCTTTTATAATAGCAGGGATTTCTTTTCTACCTAATAGTTCAAAAGCTCTATAACGACGCTCACCTGCTATAATGTAATAACCTTTTACAGCTTTTTTTACAATAATAGGTTGTAATAAACCATTTTTTTCGATAGATTCTTTTAATTCGTTTAATTTTTCTTCATTAAAATAAGTACGTGGTTGATATGGATTCTTTTTGATCTCATCAAGTGCAATTTCCACTATTATATCATTATCTGTAACTAACTCAACATTTTCTGTAGCGAAAATAGCATCAAGTCCACGTCCTAAACCTTTACCTAATTTCTTAGCCACGTTCAATCACCTCTTTAGCTAATGATAAATATTGTTTTGCTCCATTAGAATTTTTCGCATATTCAATAATTGGTTCACCAAAACTTGGAGCTTCGCTTAGACGTACAGTTCTTGCTATAACTGTTTCGAATGCTTTGTCTTTAAAATGCTCTCTAACTTGTTCTGCAACTTGGTTCGATATATTTGTTCTGCTATCAGTCATAGTAAGTAATACACCAAAAATATCTAATTTAGAATTAAGATGTTTTCTCACTATATTGAATGTATTCATAAGCTGACTAAGCCCTTCTAAGGCATAATATTCAGTCTGTACAGGGATAATTACTCCATCAGCTGCAGTTAATGAATTTAATGTAATAAGACCTAATGAAGGTGGACAATCAATTACTATGTAATCATAATCCCCTTTAATTTCTGAAATTGCATTTTTCATACGTTGTTCACGACTAATTGCTGAGACAAGCTCAACTTCTGCCCCCGCCAATGCAATACTAGAAGGCACAATATCCAGATTTTCATAAGCAGTTTTAATTATTACATCATTAATATTAACTTCATCAACAAGTATATTATAAATTGATTGACTTATAGCTGCCTTATCCACGCCAACACCACTAGTTGCATTTGCCTGAGGATCTGTATCAATTAATAGTACTCTATTTTTTAGATGTGCTAATGAAGCTGCTAGATTAATTGAAGTAGTAGTTTTCCCTACTCCACCTTTTTGGTTACATATCGCTAATATTTTCATCGTTTACCTCTTTTTTTACATAGCGTGGTACAGTAACTTTAATAACCACGCTCTCCATATTTTCTTCTTCTTCTTTGTTTAAATTTATATTATATTTCTCTTCCAATTTAGCTATCTCTTTTATAAGCTTAGCTATAATCTTTTGTCCATCATAATTTAGAGTTGAATTAAAAACTTTAGTATCTTTTTTAATTTTCAAATATGTATCAATTTTTTCTTCTGTTTGAGATACATTTAAATTTTGTGATAAAATTTGAATCAATAACTTCTCTTGAGCAGAAGGATCTAACTTAACCATAGCACGACCATGACGTTCAGTAATCTTCTTAGTATTTATTGCATCAATAACTTTATTACTTAATTTTAATAATCGTAATTTATTAGCTACAGTCGCTTGAGTTTTTCCTAAAGACTTAGCAAGCTCGTCTTGAGTAAGTTTATTAATTCTAAGTAACTCTTGATATGCATGTGCCTCTTCAATTGGAGTCAATTCTTCTCTTTGAATATTTTCAATTAATGCAAGTGTTGCCATCTGTTCATCGGTTAATTCCTTGACAATAGCTTTAGTTCTAGCATATTGTAAATACTTAATAGCTCTTAAACGTCTTTCCCCAGCAATAAGTTCGTAGAAACCATTTCCCATATCTCGTACTGTTATAGATTGGAGTAATCCATTTTGTTTAATAGACTCTGCCAATTCCCTAATCTTTTCTTCTGTAAATTCTCGTCTTGGTTGATATTTGTTAGGAACGATTTTTTCAACAAGGATTTCCCTAAGTACGTCATCATCAGAAATACCAACTTTTTCAGCTCTTTGTGTTAAATCATAAAGTTTACTAAACGGTTTTACACTTTCTGTCATATTTTACCTCCTACTCAACTTTATACAATATAACAATATCACATTTAGATAGATTTGTCAAAAATATTTCCCAAGAATATAATACTCTTAAAGTACTATAATAAAACAAAAACTCTCATTATTTCCTAAATAAAGAAATAAAAGAGGAGTATTTTAGATGTTAAATTAAAAAAAAGTGTAATCATAAATGATTACACTTTATACAGGGACGGCAGGAATCGAACCCACACCAAAGGTTTTGGAGACCTTTGTTCTAC
>CAURKK010000137.1:0-3684 GCA_963525505.1 uncultured Gemella sp. | reverse complement strand
TCATGTTATTTAGATTTAATGTATAATATTTAATAGAATTCTATATTTTCTCATTACATGGGAAGATATAGAATTTTTATATTCTCTATAAAATATGTTATAATTGTTTTTATATAAAAGAGGTGATTTGACGATGTTAAGATTTTTCCATAATCCTTTGCTTATTGCGAAATTAGCCGAGTATGATTATTTAATTAAAGGAAATAAGAAACAAAGTACAGCAGAATATAAAATAAAAAGAATTATAAAAGATATAACCGGAGAAACATTCGAAGATATTGAAGTATACAATAGTGGAATATCAATTCCAAAGATTACGAAAAATGGATTTCAAGCTACAGCAATCTATATACCAGAACTTAAAGAACTTCTTGTTATTTATAGAGGTAGCGAGAGTGAAGATATTAGCGATTGGTTTTACAATTATACAGGAATAGTTTCAGGAGAAAACACTAGTCAGATAGACTCAGCATGTTTATTTAATAGATTTTTAAAAAGAAAGATTCCGGACTTTGATGCGTGTTATAAGGTTGCAGCTGGGCATTCTCTTGGTGGTCATTTAGCTATTACTGTAGAATTACTTAAGAAAATATACCAGAGAGTTTATACATTCAATACAGCATTACCACAGTTAAAACAATTAAGAAAATATGATAAAAAATATAATAAAAAATTAGAAGAGTATTTTTTAGAAAAAGATTTAGAGGCGACTAATAAACTCCAAGAATTCACTTCTAATTATTATGCAAAAAATGCTCATCATATATATAATTTTGTAAGAAAAAATGATTTTGTACAATCGTTAAATATGACTGTAGGAACATTTCATGTAGGGAAGACTATAGAATTTCCAGCGATAATAAAAAATTTTGTTGCACCTGAAGAATTTTTGACAGAAGAAGATACGTATGAATTAGATAAAATTTTCTGTGATTTTTATAATAGATTATTGGAGAAAAATATTACTCCCGATAATGTTGTAGAGAATCAAAAACAGTTAACAGATGAATTTATAGGATTACTGATTGAAAAAATTAAAAATCCAATTCAACAACAAATCAGTAATTTCTCTTATAAAAAAGTAATAAAAACATCTAATGATGTAGGAATAACAGACTCATATAGAACATTTAAGGCTGTTTATAATTACTTATTGTACTTGGCGCATGCGGGTATTATTCCTGATGATGTAATAAATTGCACGGATAGTAAAACTGCTACAACTCTTTATGAGAAGCTAATGTGCGATGTAAATAAATCAAATCTTAAGAATTTATTAAAGCCATTACAGGAGTTTTACACATTAACTAAAGTTATTTATACTGTAACTCATGCAAATGGTTTAGATGATGTAGGAAATTGGGGAGAAATAGCTAAAGCACACGATCTTCCAGCTTTATACGATGTGCTAGGAGAATAAGAAGCGTAATAATAAAAATATATAAAAAAGAGGATTGAACCATATGCTCAACCCTCTTTTTTGTTATTCTTCATCTTCTTCTGTAATAACAGTTGGTTTTAAGATTGGAGGAGAAGTTTCAGTAATTGTTACTGTACGCTCTTCTTTCTCTTCTTTTTTATCCTTTTTGTCTTTGTCGTCTTTCTTCTCTTCTTTTTGAACAGATTTTGTTACATCGACTTTTGAAGGATCGCTAAATGAAATACCCTTATCGATATTATAACCAAACTTCGCCAATGTTTTTTCTTTAGAAAGTTCTTTAAATCCATTTGGAACTATATCTTTTGTACCACCTTTTGCATTGTTATAACCGTTGATACTTGCATCAACGACTGATTTAGGTCGACTAAAGGCAGTATCTGGTGCGATTAAGTTTTTATCAAGTGCATAAATAGCATTCATAACTGCAATCCAGCTTCTTTGAGCATAGTCATAACTTGGTACTTTTGCCGGACTATCGTATCCATTCCATAGACCAACAGTTATTTTTGTAGAACCACCAACAACCCATAGGTCTTTATAGTACTCAGAAGTCCCTGTTTTTACAAATAAGTTTTTAGAATTAAATTTAAGTTTACTTGGCATATCATGAGATATACCGTAACTCTTATTGATTACGTCCCCAAGCATATTGACGATTAGATAACTTGTAGATTCTTCAAATACTTTAACTGGAGAGAAATCAGCTTTATAAACTAGTTCCCCATCGTTATTTTCTATTTCTTCGATAATATGTGCTTTTTTATGTTCACCTTTATTTGCGAAAGTAGAGAAGGCACTAGTATTCTCAGTAACAGATAGACCATATGTCATACCACCAATGGCAGTAGCTAAGTTAGTTTTATCACTTTCTGTAAGGCCTTCAACACCCATTTTCTCTAGGTAATTTGTGACAGGATCCTCTTTATAAAATGCAGAGTATAGCCTTACAGTAGGTAAGTTAAGAGATCTAGCTAAAGCTTCTCTAGCAGGAAGGTAACCTCGTTGAGACATGTCATAGTTCTCAGGTTTCCAACCATAGTGATTAAATCTCTTATCTAAAACTGTCGAGTTCGGAGTAATGTAACCTTTATCGATAGCTGGTCCATAAACTAATAGTGGTTTGATTGTAGAACCTGGTGAACGACGAGTTCTTGTAGCGTGGTTAAGTTGTTGTTTTTTGTAGTCCATACCACCGATAAACGCTAATACTTTACCAGTACTGTTTTCAATGACCGATGCTCCAATTTCTAATGGATAAACAACACCACCCTGAGTGTACGTTGGATAAGAAGCGAATTGTTTTTTCGTTTCTTGAAGTGTATCGTAAAGTTTCTTATCAAGTGTAGTTTTTACTTTATAACCACCAGTTATGAATTTAATTCTACTTTTTTCGATTAGTTCAGTTCTGTAGTCAGAATCATTTTTAAATTCTTCTTCTCTATTATTCTTTTTAGCAGTTTGCTCAGCTAATATCTCTGCAACTGAACTTGTTACCTCATCACGAATATAAGGGTAATCAGTATATTCTGAATATTTTTGTTTAGTATAAGCACCCTTAATATCAAATTTCTTCGCTTCTTCAAATTGTTCTTTAGTAATAAAATCATTTGAAAGCATGCGTTCTAATACATATTGCTGTCTTTCAAATCCCGCTTGAAGCTCTTCGTCAGGACGGATATTTCCAGCAGAGTCAAATGGTGTATATGTATATGGCAATTGTACAAAACCAACAAGATAAGCTGCTTGAGCTATATTCAAGTCTTTAGAATGAACTCCAAAAACACCTTGTGCTGCAGTTTCGATACCGCTAATGTTTTGTCCTAAACTATTCTTTCCGAAAGGAGCGACATTTAGATAATTTTCAAGAATTTCATTTTTAGAAAAATGACTATCAACACGAAGTGCTAGTAATATTTCTTTTGCTTTTCTTTCATAAGATCTTGAATTATCAAGAAGTTGATTTTTTACCAATTGCTGAGTGATAGTACTACCACCAGTTGTTCTAGCACCAGTTGCTTCACTATGTGTAGCTCTTAAAACAGCCCAAATATCAATTCCACTGTTAGAATAGAAATTAGAGTCTTCACTTGCGATAATAGCATTTTTAACATTATCACCGATATTTTCGTAAGTAACAGTTTTTCTAATTAATTCGGAGTTGATTGTACCTAATTTTTCTCCACTTCCGAAATAAACTTCACTGTTCTTACTAATGTTATTTATTTGTTCTTTCATTTCTTTTT
>CAURKK010000136.1:0-3743 GCA_963525505.1 uncultured Gemella sp. | reverse complement strand
AAGAACCAGTTATTCGTTCGTTGAAGAAAAAGAGTGAGTAGAAAGCTGGGAGTAGCACCCAATTAACAAAATAGAGAAGTAATTCTAAAATCATAATTTTAGGGTTGCTTCTTTTTTTACTGCAAACCTTATATTCACATGATATAATAGTAGGGTATGTAAAATAAAACGATAAGGTGACAGAATGAATAAATTAAAAAAATTATTAAATGAAAAAAAATATTTAATTATGGGAATATTGAACTTTACTCCGGATTCTTTTTCGGATGGAGGTGATTTTTATGATGTGGAAGTTGCGATAGAAGGTGTTCGTAAGATGGTAGCTGAAGGTGCGGATATTATTGATATCGGTGCTGAATCGACTCGTCCAGGTTCGACTGTAGTTAGTGAGGAAGACGAACTTGCTAGATTACAAAGTGTGTTTCCAACTTTAAGAAAAACATTCCCTGATGTGTGTTTTAGTGTTGATACATATAAGCCTAATGTAGCTGAATACATGATTGAAGCAGGAGTAGATGTACTGAACGATGTGAATGGCGCTAAAGGAAGTACTATGGCTGATGTTGCTGCTAAGAACGATATTCCAATCTTTATTATGCACAATGGTGGTGTAGAAGAAGGGAAAGAGATTGAACAAGTTGTACGTGAACTAGGCGAGAGTGTTGATATTTGCTTAAATGCTGGTGTGAAGAAAGAAAACATAATCGTCGATCCAGGAATGGGATTCGGTAAAACTGCAGAAGCTAACTTAGAAATTACACGTAAACTAGAATTACTTAATTCATTAGGTTGTGAAATCTTATATGCGGTAAGTAGAAAAAGAACTACAGATTATGTATTAGGTGGTAATAGTAACCCTAAAGATAGAGATATAGTAAGTGCAGCTTTATCATTAGAAGCGGTGAAACGAGGAGCTAGAATGGTACGTGTTCATAATGTAAAAGTTATGAAAGAAGCCCTAATAACATATGAAATAATTAATGGCTAATCTAACAGAAGGAGGTTAAAATGAAGAATACATTTGTTTATAATAATCATCTAGAAGCGATGAAAGTTCTTAGTACGCTTGAGAGTGAATTAGAAATTTGCGATGAATTTATTTTCAGCGTGGCGTTTATTTCAGAAAGTGGATTGACTAGTTTACTTCAAACTTTGAAGAATTTAGAAGAAAAAAACATCCGTGGAAAAATTTTAACGACGAATTATTTATATTTTAATACTCCTAAAGTGTTAGAGAAATTGTCTAACTTTAAAAATATTTCTCTAAAGATTTATGACTGTGTAGAAAATAAACATGGCTTTCATACTAAAGGTTATTTGTTTAGATATGGTGATTCATGGAAAGTACTGATGGGAAGTTCGAACTTAACGAGTGCTGCACTTACGATAAACAAAGAATGGAATACCTTTATTGAAGGGGATAGGGTTCTAACGGATAACATTCTATATGAGTTTAATAGCTTATACATGAAATCTAAGCCTTACTCTGAAATAAAAGACAAGTATGTTGAAGAATTCGCTAGTAATAAGGTTGAAACTGTTACTAAGAAAATTATTTCCGAGGAAATCAAGCCGAATAAGATGCAAAGAAGTTTTATAGAAAATTTTGAAAAACTTCGTAATCAAGATAACAAGGGTCTTCTTATTTCTGCGACAGGAACAGGTAAGACATTTGCGGCTGCTTTTGCGACTAAGAGTATAGGTGCCAAGAGATTGTTGTTTATCGTTCATAGGGAACAGATTGCTCGTCAGGCACTGGAGACATTCAAGACTATTTTTGGAACTAGCCGTAGTTATGGTCTTCTTACAGGTAAAGAGAAAAATATAGAAGCAGATTTTATTTTTTCTACTGTTCAAACTATGTCTAAAGAAGATGTTTTTAAGAGTTTTAACGAGACTCATTTTGATGAAATTATAATAGATGAGGTGCATAGGGCAGGAGCTGACAGTTATCTAAGATTGATGGATTATTTCAAACCGACATTTTATCTAGGAATGACGGCAAGCCCTGATAGAACCGATAGTTTTAATATTTATGAATTATTTAACAATAATATCGTTTATGAAGTTCGCTTAAAAGAAGCGATGGAAAATTCACTATTATGTCCGTTTCATTACTTTGGTATTAGTGATCTAGAAGTCGATGGTAAGGTTATTGACGAGCTGAGCGATTTTTCAAATCTAGTGTCTAACGAACGCATAGAGCATATTATAAGTAAAATTAATTATTATGGTTATTCAGGAGATAGGGTAAAAGGTCTAGTTTTCTGTTCGTCAAAACAAGAAGCTAAGATGCTTAGTGAAGAATTTAATAGGCGTGGTTATAATACTACTAGCTTAACAGGTGAAGATAGTCAGGAGCGCCGTGAACAGGAGATTGCTAAGTTAGTTGCGAATGATGGTGATATGCTAGATTATATATTTACTGTAGATATTTTCAATGAGGGTGTAGACATTCCTGAGGTTAATCAGGTAATTATGTTAAGGCCTACGCAAAGTTCTATTATCTTTATTCAACAGCTAGGTCGTGGTTTGCGAAAATCTGCGGATAAGGAGTTCGTGGTAATAATAGATTTTATAGCCAATTATAAAAATAACTTTTTAATCCCTGTGGCTCTATCTGGTGATAATAGTTATGATAAAGATACAGTAAGGAAGTTTTTATCTCAGGGGACTAGGTATATTCCGGGGACATCGACTATTCATTTTGATGAAATCTCTAAACAGAGAATTTATAGTGCGATAGACAATGTGAAGTTAAACACGTGGTTATTCGTTACTGATGAATATAATAAGCTAAAAAATAAACTAGGAAGAATACCTATGTATTCAGATTTTGAAAACTATGACGCTATTGATGTTAGAAAGATTTTCGAGGTAGCTGGAAGTTATTATTCATTCTTATCTAAGAAGGAAAAACAGTTTAAATATAGTGGAAAACTGACAAAGACTGCAGAGAATATGCTAAATTTTGTTTCTACTAATTTAATCTTAAGTAAAAAGATAGAAGAACTTATAATTTTACGTTTGTTATTAGATGAGAAGAAGCGTAATATTCTTACAGCTTTTGAAGAAATTATGTTGAAAGATTATAATAAATTTATCGCAGATTATGAGCTGGATGTTAGCAGAAAGATACTTACTAACAATTTCGTAACTAGCAGTGTCACTAAGAAGAAGTTTCATGATTGTATATTTTTAGATGAGAATGTAGCTGAGATAAAAATATCTAAGGAGTTTGAAGAACAACTGCAGTCTGAGATTTTTAGGGAATTGTTACAAGATTTGGTAGACTATGGAATTTACAGATATAATAAGTATTACAAAGATAATTTATACAAAGATACTAATTTTGTGTTGTATGAGAAATATAGTTTCGAAGATATTTGTAAATTATTCTCATGGGGAATAAACTACGTGCCACTAGCTATAGGTGGTTATAAATACGATGAAAGAACGAAGACTTTGCCTGTGTTTATTAACTACGATATTGATGAAAATTCATTTAACCGTGATTATACACATGGGTTTTTACCGGATAATGGTTTTACTTCGATGTCGAAGCCGAGAAGGAATTTAGAATCGAAAGAGTGCGACTATTTCTATAATAATGAAACGAAAATCTATCTATTTATGAGGAAAAATAAAGATGACAAAGATGGAGCACGAATATTTTATTTCCTAGGTGAGATGAAAACGACAGGAGAACCTAAATTAGTAGCTAGAGAAAGAAGCGGAGATAC
>CAURKK010000135.1:0-3756 GCA_963525505.1 uncultured Gemella sp. | reverse complement strand
TTGTTCACTTACAGTACTTACTTTTTCTAGAATTTCATCTAGACTGAAGTATCCGCTTTTTTGAATAGATAGCCTTCCTTCAATATAAACTTCTACAGTTGGTGCAGAAAGAATGCCTCGTTGAGCAGCAATTTCCATATTTTCTTTTAATGAAATGTAGTATGCTGCGATGTCTTTGTGATCTTCTTGCCACGTAGTAATTCGGTTTTTTATAGAGTGACATGGCATACATGTGGCAGTTCCGTATTGAATAATCGCTATGTCGTTGTCACTGATAATTTTATTTAAGTCGTCATTTTTTGAGAAGTCAATCATATTTTATAATCCTTTTTTTAATATAAGAAACAGTGTAGTATACTGTCTTCTTTCAATATGTGTATATTATATTCGTTTTAGATTTGAAATACAACTAATTGAATCGTGTATATACTAATTAGAAAATAAAAATCTTTTATAGAAATATTCTGAAAACTATTGACAATAGTTTTGGAACATGATATTATTTTTATAATGTAAATAGATAAGTATTATAAAAAGAGGCCGCGATGACTAATTTAAAAGGTAGCATCGCCGAAGTGATTTTTTCACTGGGGTTATGTCGAATAGGCATAGCACTGTCATTAGAAAATGCCCATTTTCTCCATGGTGAGCTTTTTATAATAAGGGCAAGAGGAATAGGATAGAATTATAAGCTAGACTACAAGGACCTTTTGTTCTTGTAGTCTATTTTTATAATATTTTTAAGGAGAAGGTAATGAGATTATTTGATGGAATGACGGTAGAAAATGGTGAACTGAATATTTCGAAAGTTGGAGTAAGTGAGTTAAAGGCTCAATATGGCACACCGCTTTATGTTTATGATGAGAATATGTTAGTAAATCAATGTAGAACTTTTATTAATAATTTTAGAAGCTCAAAGTTTAATACAGAAGTTCTTTTCGCATCGAAGGCTTTTAGTTGTTTAGAGGTACTAAGAATTGCGAGCCGTGAGGGCTTAGGTGTTGATGTTGTTTCACTTGGAGAGATTCATACAGCATACAAAGCTGGTTATGATATGAGACGAGCTTATTTCCATGGGAATAATAAAACTCGTGAGGAACTGCAATATGCATTAGAAGTTGGAGTAGGAACTATCGTTATAGATAATGACTATGAATATGAAATGATTAATGAAATCGTAAGAGAGAGTGGAAATACTGTAGATGTACTACTAAGAATTAATACAGGTATCGATGCTCATACTCATGAATATATCAAAACTGCAAAAGATGATTCGAAATTTGGTTATTCGGTATATGATGAAACCATTTATGATTTAATCGCAGATATTAATAATCAAAGCAATCTTAA
Organism: uncultured Gemella sp.; assembly: GCA_963525505.1. Taxonomy (GTDB): domain Bacteria; phylum Bacillota; class Bacilli; order Staphylococcales; family Gemellaceae; genus Gemella. Next base: position 2,406 of record CAURKK010000135.1, on the reverse strand, counting down.
CTTTGTAGGATTCCACTCGCACATCGGATCACAAATTTTTGAGAAAACTTCATTTTTTGAAGCTGTAAAAGTGGTTATGGAATTTACGAAAAAAGTTCAAGAAAGATTAGGTTTAACTATAAGTGTTCTTAATTTAGGTGGAGGCTTTGGAGTTTATTATACTGAAGAAGATAGACCTTTTGAACTTGCAGAGTTTTTAAGAGAGTACATCGAAGTAGTTGAACGCGAAAGTGATAATTTTGGCTTAAATTTAACTAAGGTAGTTATTGAACCTGGTAGAAGTTTAACATGTAACGCAGGTAGTACATTATATAGCGTTGGTGGAGTTAAGAAGACTTTTGCAGGTCGTGAATATGTGTTCGTTGATGGAGGTATGGCAGATAATCCTCGTTATGCATTATATAAAGCAAAATACGAGGCAATGTTAGCTAATAAAATGAATCAAGAAGCTGATACAACTTACACAGTCGCTGGTAAATGTTGTGAATCTGGAGATATGTTAGTAATGGATGCAAAATTACCTAAAGCTGAGCAAGGTGACTTACTATTAGTATCATCGACAGGAGCGTATAACTACAGTATGAGTAGCAATTACAATAGATTACCGAAATTGCCGGTAGTATTTGTAAAAGATGGAACTAGTCGCCTAGTAGTAAAAGGTGAGACTTTAGAAGATTTAATTAGACAAGATATTTAATTTCAAAAAATATAAAACAAAATTAAAAACATACAAAAATAACATAGATACAAGGAGAATAAGATTATGACAATTTATACAGGAAGCGGAGTAGCAATAGTAACACCATTTTTCGAGGATGGAAGTGTAGATTATGATACGTTTGGAGAGTTAATCGAATTCCAAATTGCTGAGGGAACAGATGCGATTATCGTAGCGGGAACTACTGGTGAGAGTTCAACTATGCCTGATGATGAGCAAGTAGCGGTAATTAAATTCGCTATTGATAGAGTAGCAGGACGTGTACCTGTTATTGCAGGTAGTGGGGTTAACGATACGGCTCACTCAATTAGATTAAGCCAAGAGATTGAAAAATTAGGACCAGATGCATTATTAGTAGTAACACCATACTACATTAAAACTAGCCAACAAGGTTTAATCGAGCACTTTGAAGCGATTGCTAATAGTGTTGATTTACCAATCGTACTATATAATGTACCAGGAAGAACAGGGCAAGTTATGGCGCCTGAGACTATTTTACACTTATCTCAACACAAAAATATCGTGGCGTACAAAGATGCTGTAGGGGATATTGCTCATACTTTAGCAGTTAGAAACTTAGTAGGGGATAGAATTGATATTTACTCAGGAAATGATGACATTAATGTACCTATTATTTTAGCAGGTGGTAAAGGGACAATTTCTGTTTTAGCTAACGTTTATCCAAAAGCTACGCACTTAATGTGTAAATATGCTTTAGAAAGACAAGTGGACAAAGCGTTTGAATTACAACTTAAATACTTAGACTTCATCCACATGTTATTTGCTGAACCAAACCCAATGCCAGTTAAAAAATGTGTAGAATTAATCGGAAAATCAGCTTGTCATTACCGTCTACCAATGACACATGTTGCTCCAACATTAGCGACAAGATTAGAGCAAGAGATTGCAAGACTTAATTTATTACAAGGAGAGTAAAAATGAGAGTTTTATTAAGTGGTTATAATGGAACTATGGGACAAGTTCTAAAAAACTATATTCAAGACAGTACTGATTTAGAAATTGTTGCTGGTGTAGGTCGTGAATTATTAGAAGAGAAATTTCCTACTTATACTTCATATGAATCTTTAGGAAAGGTGGCTGATGTGATTATTGATTTTTCTCATCATGCTGGGACTGCTGAACTAGTGGAGTATGCTAAACGTACAACAACGAAGGTTGTAATAGCGACAACTGGTCATACTGCAGAAGAATTAGAATTAATCGATGAACTAGCGACTCATGTTGGAGTAGTTTATGCTGGGAATTACAGCTTAGGAGTAAATGTCTTGGTAGAGTTAGTGAAAAAAGCTAGTGAATTGTTAATAGGATATGATATCGAAGTTATTGAAAAACACCACAATAAAAAAGTAGATGCACCTAGTGGAACTGCAAAAATGTTAGTAGATGCGGTTAAAGATGTAGAAGATTATAATAGAGTTTATGGTCGTCACGGAGATATGAAACGCCAAGAAAAAGAGATTGGAATTCATGCGGTTCGTGGTGGAACTATTGTAGGTGAACATGAAGTGATTTTTGCTGGAGAAGATGAGGTGATCGAGATTAAACATACAGCTCTAAGTAAAAAAATGTTTGCCAAAGGATCTGTTACAGCTGCACAGTGGCTTAACAATGTTGAAGAACCTAGATTATATTCTATGAAAGATGTACTAGGTATAGAATAATAAAGT
>CAURKK010000134.1:0-3781 GCA_963525505.1 uncultured Gemella sp. | reverse complement strand
GTAATCCCTCTTTAATATCATTTGCTAAAGTATCAAACTTATCAAGAACATTTACTACATGTTGTTGAACGTGCAGAGGGGGGATAGGAATTTTAATTAATAACAATTTTGAGACATCAATTGATGGAAAGCTTCCTATATTTATATTATTTTTACACCATTCATCTAGAACATAAAAATAATAGTATATAAATTCTATTTTAAGTTTCCCTTCTTCCTTTCGTGTAAAGCATGTAAATCTTTGATTTGATAAAAATGGAACTTTTATTAAAGCATGCTCACCAATAGTGGCTGAAGTTGCCAAAATTATTGAATTTTTCTTAAATAATATTCCATTCTTCACAGCCTTTTCTGTTACATGAAGTAAAGAGTCATATAAGATATTTCCATTTGTTCTAATATCCTCCATTCTAAACCATGGAATATTGCCATTATCCCAAAATTCTTTAATATTTTTTGATGGAGTATATCCATTTTTTGTATAGAACACATCTTCTATTTTTTCCCATTCTACCTTATCCTCAATATCCACTCCAACTATTTCTGCTACTTCTTGTAGGATATTATAATATATATTAGATATTACGTGCGTGCTATCACATTCTACATCGAATGTCAATAGCTTTTCACGATAATATTCATATTGTTTTTGACGCTGATGTATTTCTTCTGGCAATAATCCTTTTGTATCTGCAAGCAATATTTGAAACTTATCCAAAACTTTCACTATTTTATTTTGAAGTGAAATAGGTGGAATAGGAAACTTTAATTTATTTAAACTTGACTGTGTTAAACTTGGCCGCGTTGAGTTTTCACTTAATTTATTCAAATCATAGTTTTCAATAAAATAATAAAAATACTTTGGTAGCAATTTACTATCATCAATTTCAGTATAGAAAATTGTATCAACATTCCAAAACGGTTTATCTAAATAAAAAACATTGTCTATAGAACCTTTTCTCGGTATTAAAACAGTTGGCTTATCATAAGAATATTTGTCAACAAAAACTCCCATTTCACCACCACTTCCATAAACAGGTATATTCCCCTCACCCAACGTTTTCCAATCTTTTCCATTTTTTATAGTAACAATCTCTTCTAATTGAACTATACTTAACCTTCTGTCTTCTTCCATTTCTTTAGTTATTTTATTTAAGTAATCTTCACTTAACAACTTATCTCTATAATAAGTATATTGTTTAGTACGTAATTGAAGTTCTGATTGAAGTTCTGTAACATAGTTTGTGAATTTGTCAAGTATTCCAACTATTTTCTTTTGTGTTTCAAGAGAGGGAATGGGGATTTCAAATTTAGCTAAATCTTTCCCATATACATGAGGAATTCCACTACCTTGTTTTAACTCGTAAATACGAAATTGATTTTGTAATAACCAATGGTATAAATACCTCTTATTTAATTCTTCATCTTCATCAATAGAAAAAGCATCGCTCACGAAAATAGGTTGTTCCCAATAACTTACAAATCCTGCATAAGCTCCACTACCTGCCACAGTAATGGTACTCCCCTCTCTATTACTCTCATTATGATAATATGCCGACTTTTGTCCACCTCCAATTACAGGAATATCCCCTTCTACAGCATTTTTTTTAGTAATAGTCTTCCCCCTGTTAAATTCACATACTTCCCCCAACTTCTTCCATTCTACTTTTTCATTTTTTAGTAGCTCTAATATATTAGTCACTTACTTCCCTCCTTTCTTCGCTATTTTTTCGATATTTTTAATTTCTTCTAGATAATCTTTCTCCACTGAAGTTAGGGTATAATCTGAATACTTTTTGTATTCTTCATCTACTTTTTTCTCCATTTGTTTACGTGATACTTTCCCTGCATTTTCTAATATATTCTCACCTGTTGCTTGTAATATATTATCTACGTGTTTTATCCAATCAGCCATTGTCATAGCTTTTTCTCGTTCTGCTTGTCTTTCGGCAAAATCTAAATATCCCGATACAAGCTGATTTAAACCGCGTAATTCTTTTTCATTCAGATAATTTTTTGCTGTTTTAGCTTCAGTTAGTGTTGGTAATTCTCCTTTAAAAGTTGTTAATCCCATAAATTCCTTATTACCATCAACTCTATCATATATTAACTCACTAGCTGTTTGATTGTGTATTGCATAATGCATTTTGTTTTGAACAGTTGCAAAGAACTTCTTCGCTTCTTTACTATTTTTATCATAGTCTATTGATGTTGAAAATAATTCTAGCACTTGTCGATAAAATACTTTCTCACTAGAACGAATATCACGAATACGTTCTAAAAGTTCTTTGAAGTAATTACCTCCACCAAAGTTTTTAAGACGATTATCATCCATTGCAAACCCTTTAATTAGATATTCTTTTAGTACTGTAGAGGCATATTTTCTAAACTGAACTCCACGTGGTGAACGTGCACGATATCCAATAGCAAGAATCATATCGAGATTATAAAAAGCAATGTTTCTTTCTATCTCTCTATTTCCTTCTTTTTGAACTGTCAACTGATAGTTGACAGTTGAATCTTCACTTAATTCACCATCTTCTAATATAGCTTTTATGTGCTTGCTTATATTCTGTTTTGTCGTTTGAAAAAGTTCGGCGATTTGGAGTTGATTAAGCCATACTGTTCCATCTTCTAATCTAAGGTTAATTTTTGCTTTTCCATCTTCTGTATTATAAATAATTATTTTATTACTCATTACTTTCAAGCTCCCTAACTATCTCATCTATTGAGGCACGAAGTTCATCTATTTTTCTCACAGTTTCTGCGATTTCTTTATTTAATACTTTAATATCTATTTTTTCTCTTGTATCTTCTTTTTCTACATAAGTTGATACTGACAAGTTATAGTCATTTTCAACAATTTCTTTTGTCTCCACATATCTTGAGAAATATTCTTTATCTGCTCTACTGCGAAATTCTCCCATAATATTTTCAATATTTTTTTCTTCTAATATGTTATTATTTGTTTCTTTTTTAAACTCTTTTGTCGCATCAATAAATAACACTTTGTTTTCTGTTTTATTCTTAGCAAGAACTAAAATACACGTTGCGATTGAAGTACCAAAAAATAAATTATCCGGAAGTTGAATAACACAGTCAACAAAGTTATTATCTACAAGATATTTTCGAATAATTCTTTCGGCACCTTTTCGATAAAAAATTCCTGGAAAACATACTATAGCTGCGCGCCCTTTACTTGATAAATAGCTTAATGAGTGCATAATAAACGCAAAATCAGCATAAGATTTCGGTGCTAATTTCCCAGCTGGAGCGAATCGCTCATCATTAATAAGAGTTGGATCTCCATCACCTATCCACTTAATAGAATATGGTGGATTAGAAACTATTGCATCAAATGGTTTTTCATCAGTATGTTGTGGATTTAAAAGTGTATCCCCTCGTTTAATAGAAAAATCAGCGTAATTAACATTATGTAAAAACATATTCATACGAGCAAGGTTGTAGTTAGTCATATTAATCTCTTGACCAAAATAACCATCTTCTATTTCAACACCCTCAAATTTACGCATTTGTAAAAGTAAACTCCCACTACCACATGTCGGATCATATACCTTATTAATTTTGGTTTTTCTATCTACAACTATGCGAGCAAGAAGACGCGATACTGTTTGCGGTGTAAAAAACTCTCCTCCAGACTTTCCTGCATTAGATGCATAATTAGAGATTAAATATTCGTAAGCATCCCCAAAGGCATCAATATGATTATCTTCAAAATTCCCAAAATTAAGTTCGCTAATCCCTACTAAAATATTAGTTA
>CAURKK010000133.1:0-3885 GCA_963525505.1 uncultured Gemella sp. | reverse complement strand
AATTGGTATAAAAAAAGTGATGAAAAAAATTCATCACTTTTTCTTTTTATCTAACAACAATCCCAATTATAAAGGACATCATCAAAGTTTAGATTTTTTAAGTTTTCTTCTGAGATAAAGAAGTTTCCAACACCAGAATCTCCCCACATAATTTCAACATCACGACCCTTACTCCAGTCGGTTTCTACTTGAAGAAGCATTATATCATAAGGTGACTGTTCTCCCTCTTCAGAATTGTAACTACGTGGATCGTACTGCGTGAAGTTTGGATATCCACCAATAGCGTGACTTAATCCTCTTAATGAATCATAAAAATATTCATAAACATCATCATCTAAATCACAATAAAGATTTGACACTTCTTCATCTGGATATAATTCGTGAATAGCGTTTATTACTATATCTTCAAATCTATAATCTTCAGTAGTAATAGAAGAAACACCTTTTTCGAAAGTTAGTCCAAATTCAGCGTTTGATGGATTAAATGGAGAATATTGATCATAGTCTTCTGGATCAAGCGGGGTGTATTTAGTAAGAACTTCTTCTCTAGTAATAGTATTATCGATATTTTCAAAGTAAACTACTTTATAATCGTCTTCAAGACCCATAAGGTCATCACGACCAATCCAAAATTGCAAAATACCGACTTTAGGATAAAGGTTGTTTTCCGGTAATTCAGCACAGTTTATTTGTGCAAGTAGAGCTAATTGTCCATTATCGTCAGATGTTCCATATGGTACTTCAAAGTTTTTAGGTAAATAAGGAATACCTCCAAACTTGCTATCGAATATACTTAGGTTAACACTCTTTTCTGGATAAATATGAATGCACTCTTTTTGATTTTCTTTAGTAATCTTCTCGATAACTTTTTCAATCATTTCTTTAGTAATCATAGAGTCCCTCCTTAATATTAAAATTTGCTTTTATTGTAACATAATTAGAAGAATTAAGAAAGGTAAAATAAAATACCAGCATATTAGCAGAGCTGACACCTAACAGTTTAGTTATTAGAGTTAATAGTAGCGAGTCAGAAATGAAGCTCCTGTCATAATGAGTTAGACTGACAAATTTAGACCAAGTTTTGCAGTATTTCATGTGATAGATTAGGTTTAAAAATCTCATTTTACGGAGTTGAAAGAAGTTGCTTCATCGACACGATTCGAAGAGCGATTGGAATAATTCTCATTTATAAAGTAATTTGAGTACGCATCCTGTTTTATGTTATCTCTATATGATATAATGAATAAGGAGGATGTTAACTATGTCAAATTTAAAAATTAAAAAGATTGATATTAAAACTTTTGGTTGCTACAAAGATTATTTGCAATATGGGCAAAGTGGTATAGGTAATGATTTCAATAATGATAGAGTCAATATTTTTTATGGAAGGAACTATTCTGGCAAAAGTACCTACTCTAAAATATTTCAAAGTATAGAGTTAAAAACACTTCCAGCTAACTATGGAGATATTGATTTCGAAATTAAATTAGCTAACCAGTCTATTATTAAATCAAATATAATAGATTCTGATGATTTACCTATAGATTGTAAAGTTTTTAATCAACAATTTATTGATGATAATATTTATCTTCATAATGATAATAAATTAAATAGTTTCCAAATTTCAATTGGTAGTGATACTAATGAGACTTTAAAGAAGATTGAAGAATTAAGATTAAATGAAGTTAAGCCCAGAGATGAACAATTATTAAAGATTAAATCAGATAGAGTTAAAAAACAAGAAAAGCTTAAGAGCAGTGAAGATGATTTGAATTCAAAACTGAGAACAACTGCATCAAAAATCAAGAATCTTAAAAATCCATCTGTGGTAATAGGAAATAGATATGATATTCGAGACATAAAGGAGGAGTTTGAAAACCAATTGTCTCATTTTCCTATTATTCCACCATCAGATGATAAAGAGGCAACAGATGAATTAAATCAAAAAATTGAGCAAGCAAAAATAAAAATTCTTGAGGAGAATATAGATGAGCCAGATAAGATAGATTTAGTTAAATTTGATGATAGTTTTAACTTTCTAGAATTTTTAGAGGATACGAAAAATCTATTATCTAAAGTTGTCTCGGTAAGTACTATCTTAGATGAATATAAGAATGATTCAGAAAAAATAAATTGGATTAAACAAGGTGTTGATATACATGGTGAGAATCCAGAAAAATGTATATTTTGTGGGAATGGTATTAATAGTGAATTCATAAAAAATCTAAAGTTAGCCTTTTCTGACGAATTAAGGTCTTTAGAAAGAAATTTAGAATTACAAAAAGAAATCATAATTTCTGAAATTCAAAAACTAGATACTATTCAAGATATTAATAAAGACGATTACTTTAAGGATTCTACATCCACTATTACAAACATTAATAAAGATATCAGGAACATAATTAGTAACAGAAAAGAAGTTCTAAAAGTGCTTGAATCAAGAATTTTAGATAAACAGAGGGATATTTTTTCTAAAATTGAAATTGATGATTTAAATTGGATTGATTTTTCTGAAATTCAAGTTGAGATTAACTCGTTATATAATAGTACGATTGAACAAATAGAGCAGTTTGAGAATAGAAAACAAAAAAGTATAGATTTTCTTCGAAGATATCATCTTGCAAAAGAATTTCCTGTATCTGAATTCACTAGATTATCTCAAAAAGTTTATCAATATCAAAAGGATATAGAAATTTTAAATGATGAACATAATAGTTTAAAGAAAGAAAAAGAAAAATTTGAGAATGATATCTCAAATCTTGAGAGTAGTTTGAAATCAGAAGCTGAAGCGGTAAAAAGAATAAATATAATTCTTCAAAATTCATTAGCACATTCAGAAATCTCTTTAAAATCCAATGAAGCAGAAGAAGATATATATTTCGAGGTTTCTCGCAATGACGAAAGAGCGTATAATCTAAGCGAGGGAGAAAAGTCATTAATAGCTTTTGCATACTATATTGCAAGGTTAGAAAGTTTATCTACGGAGGAAAAGTCAAAAACAATCTTATTTATTGATGACCCAATTTCTAGTTTGGATGACAATAATATATTTTATATTTACAATCTTATTTATTGTCTTATAGAGAAGAAAGAGTTTTTACAGTATTTTCTTTCCACACACAATTTAGATTTTCTAAAATATACAAACAGATTTTCATCTCAAAAAGATTATTATTTGATAGAAAAATTAAAACAATCTGAGGCTGAACCTGCCAAAAGTTATATTAAAAGATTACCTAATCATCTTAAAAGTAAAGTTACAGAATTTGTATTTTTATTTGAGCAGATTTATAGAGTAGCTACTGATGATGAAACTGAAGATAACTATTCAGTATTTTATAATTTTCCAAATAATGGGAGAAAATTTATTGAAACTCTTTTATATTTTAAATATCCAGATTATAAAAAATCAAATGATGAGAAAATCAACATGTTTTTTGGAAAAGAGAATGCTCCGTTCATACAACGTATACATAATGAATATTCTCATGGAGAGGACCAATTTGATAGAACAAGAAACCCAATAAATACTAGCGAATTTAAGCATGATGCTAGAATAATATTAGGTGTCTTATATCAAAATGATTCAGAACAATTTAAATCATTTCTCAATAATAGTAATTTAACTCTCCCAGATTTTCTGGAAGATAGATAAAAATAAAATAAGGACATTTCATTAAAGAGAAGTCCTTATTTCTATATTGCTAAGTGTCATGCTCCCGTTATGCTAGTATTTTATAAAAAATTTGTTAATAAAACTCTTTGAATTTCTGTTTGTGATAGCGTACTGCGAAAAAATATACTCCAAGTAAGAAAACTGCGGTGATCAACCAGTTAACAGAATCAGCAAGGCAAATCGCTAGGAAACCAAGTGAATCGGTGAAA
>CAURKK010000132.1:0-3930 GCA_963525505.1 uncultured Gemella sp. | reverse complement strand
ATAGTAGAAACAACAGACTCAAAAGTAGTACTAGTAACAGAAGAAATAGAATTATCTAGAGAGATGCTAGATGTTAAGTTAGCTAAAGAAATAATCTCGAATACTCAAAATGCTATTTCAAAAGAAAACTATGTGAAAGATGAAGATATATTTTATATAATTTTTACATCGGGAAGTACTGGTAAACCTAAAGGAGTATGTATCACATACAACAACCTAAATAACTTCTTGCACTGGTACACAGGATACTATGATGAAAAAGAAGAATTAGTGTTTTTAGGGCATCCACCATTCTCATTTGATCTATCGGTAATGTCATTATGGCCAAGTATTTATCTAGGAGCTTCTTTAGTGCAAATAGATAAAAAACATCAAGAAAACTTTAAACTAATGTTTGAAGAACTGAATAAATCAAATGCTACGATATGGATTTCAACACCATCATTTATAGAAATGTGTTTCATAGATAAAAACTTCAATCAAAGTCTAATGCCAAAAGTAAAACAATTTGTCTTTTGTGGAGAAAAATTATTTAGTACAACAGTAGAAAAAATCCATAAAAACTTTGAAAACGTACAGGTAATAAATACTTATGGACCAACAGAATCAACAGTAATGGTCACATGGGTAGAAATAACAAAAGAAGTGAATAAAAAATACTATGAGAACCTACCAGTAGGAGAAGTAAAATGGGGTACCAAAGTACACCTAGCAACTCCAGATGAAGAAAACAAAGGTGAAATAGTAATTACAGGAAACACAGTCGCAAAAGGATACTTCAAAAATGATACTATAACAAATGAAAAATTTGGTGTAGGGGAAGTAGATGAAAAAGAAGAAAGAAGTTACCTAACAGGAGATTTAGGATACTTCAAAGACGGTATGCTATTTTGTGAAGGACGCATAGACTTCCAAGTAAAATTACATGGACACAGAATAGAACTAGAAGACATAGATAACAATCTACTTAAAAATAAAAAAATACGCCAAGCAGCGACAGTACCTAGTTATGAAGATGGAAAAGTAAAAGCATTGACATCATTTATAGTATACAATGAAGAAATAGAAAAACGCTTTGAAGTAACAAAACAAATAAAACAAGAACTAAAAAAATTAGTGCCAGAATATATGATACCGAAAAAAATAGTATTCATAGAAGAAATGCCACTAAACAATAACGGGAAAATAGATAAGAAAAAGTTAAAGGAGTTAGTGTAAAATGAGCTACTTTGACGGGAATGAATTTTTCTTTTTCTTAGCTATTGCGCTAATTATAGGTTTTATAATAAATTATGTAGGAAGAAGAATAGAGTATTATATACTAATGTTGTCCCTGCTGTTCGCAGTATTTATATATGGGAAAAGTGCAACGATGTTATTATACTTAATTGGATTTATCTTTTATGAATATATATTAGTGGAAATAGCCCAAAAAACAGATAACAAAAAACATCTAAAAATATTAGTAGTATTATCAATATTACCGCTAATAATAAATAAAGTATTCGCAATCACACATTTGCATCTGTTAGCCTTTATTGGAATATCATATATGTCATTTAAAACGATACAAATTATGATAGAAATATCAGACGGTTTGATAAAAGAAAAAATTAGTGTTATTGACTATGTACAATTTTTACTATTTTTTCCAACCGTAAGCGCAGGACCGATAGATAGAAGTAGACGTTTTATGAGAGAAGTAAAAGAAGTGATGCCGAGGACAGAGTACTTAGAATTAGCTGGAGAAGGTATATATAGACTAATTTTGGGATTATTATATAAAGTAGTATTCTCAACATTAAGTTATCACTATTTAGTAGGACTTGGAACTCATACATCATTTACACATTCTGTAAAATATATGTATTTATACACACTGTATTTATTCTTTGATTTTGCTGGATACAGTTTAATGGCTGTAGGAAGTAGTAATATTTTAGGAATAAGAACACCGATGAACTTCGATAAACCATTCCTAAGTATAGATATAAAAGACTTCTGGAATAGATGGCATATTACATTATCAACGTGGCTTAGAGACTTCGTATTCTCAAGAGTCTTTATGGAAGCAACAAAGAAAAAAAGATTCAAAAAAAGACTAAATACAGCAATGTATGCCTACATGGTAAACATGGTTCTTATGGGATTTTGGCACGGTTTAACAGTAAGCTATATAGTATATGGATTCTACCATGGAATACTTATGGCAGGATTTGAGTACTATCAGAAGAAAAGCAAATTTTACAAAAAAAATAAAAATGAAACATGGTACAAAGTACTTAGTTGGTTCATAACGATCAACTTAGTAATAATAGGTTTATATATCTTCTCAGGAGAACCATATAAACTAATAAGTCATGTATTAAAAAAATAATAGAGAGTTAGGAGAACAAACATGATAAAAGAACAAGTATTAGAAATGTTAGAAGAAATCTGTGAAGATGAAGTAGTAAGAGAAGACTTAGATATAAATATGAAAGAAGAAGGACTAATGGACTCATTAGCTTTCGTAGAAATGCTAGTGAAAATCGAAGAAATCTTCGGATTAAGTATAGCTCCAACAGAAGTAACATATGAAGAAATCGATACACCAAATAAGGTAATTTCATATATAGAAAATAGGAAATAAAATCATGATAAGATTAAAAGCATTTTTAATATCAATTATACTGGTATTAATTACACTTGTAATTTTAGACAAGACGTATATAAAAAAGATAGAGGATTATTATAAAGTAAATGATAATAGTGTTAGATATAGTACATCATTTGAAAAGTACAAGAGTAAGGATATAATATTAGAAAACATGACACCTAAAACACTTTTACTTTTAGGATCGTCTGAATTAACTACAACAATAAATGAAAATTATCATCCTAAGAAAATATTTAATTATAATGATTTTAATATTATGCAGGTAGGAGTAGGAAACTCTCAAAATATTATACATGCAGCAACGATAGGTTCTATCGGAAATGATGTGGAGAATAATCAAATCGTAATGATTCAATCTATTCAGTGGTTTGATAATAAGAATGGTATCTTGAAAGATGCATTTTTATCAAGAATATCTAGTGAGCATGTTTATAATACTATGGCTAATGATAGAATTAGTAAAGAAACTAAAGAAAAGTTTATCAATAGAGTTATTGAACTATCAGCTACAAATAAAGAGTTAAGTAAAAAGTATAGAAGCTATAAACGATATTTTCTAAAAGAAAAGGGTAATTTCTTCACTGGGGCATTTTTGAAGATAGATAATTATGTCTTTAGTCTAAAAAATAAATATAATTTTTATAAAAATAAAGGAAGAGAAAATTATCCTTCAAGCGGAGATGTGACGCCAAATTACAATTGGGATGAATTAGATAAAAAAGTAACGGAAGAAGCAAAAGAAAGAACTAATAACAATGATTATCAAATTGATAATACTTATTATGATAAATACATTAGATCAAAATATGATCAATTAAAAAATAGTTCTAAAAATACCAAATATGACGATGCTAAGGAATATGAAGATTTAGATATATTCTTATCAATTGTTAAAGATTTGGGATTAAATATCAAATTCGCGATTCTTCCAGCTCATGGTAGATGGAGTGATTACATAGGAATTGATAGTTCAAAAAGAGAAGTTGTTTATAAAAAATTAAAAGAAATTGCATCGAAAAATAATATTGAAGTTATGGATTATTCAGGTAAAGAATATGAAGATTACTATATGTATGATGCGATGCATTTAGGTTGGAGAGGATGGATTGATTTTGAAAGAGATCTTTACAAACTTAAAAAGTAAACTAAGCTATAATCAAAGTCTTGCACTTTGGGTACTATTCTTTTATATAGTTATAATGGGAATAATAATATATTGTTTTGTGACTGATTTTTCAAATGTCCAAGAATATGTATATAGTGAATTTTAA
>CAURKK010000131.1:0-3971 GCA_963525505.1 uncultured Gemella sp. | reverse complement strand
GATTTAATATTAGTGAAGTAGTTGTAACAATTATGTTAAACTATACAGCTTTATATTTCGTACAATTTGCTGTACCTAAATATATTAAAGGGACTAACGATATTATTTCTAAACCTATCGTTTCAGCTGATGGAACAGGATATTTACAAAATAGTTTAGTTGAAGGTATTTTCAACAACTACCGTTTAGGAACTGATTTATTCTTAGCTATTTTCAGTGTTATTATTTTCTATATCGTTATGGAAAAAACAGTATTCGGTTATGAATTACGTTCAGTAGGATTTAACCCGAATGCATCAAAATTTGTAGGTATGAAAGTTAACAGAAACACTGTGTTATCTATGGCTATTTCAGGAGCTTTCGCTGGTTTAGGTGGTGCTCTTTACAATATGGGGCCTGTAGGACAAGTAGTTGCAGGTTCAACATTCCAAGGATTTGGATACATGGGAATCGCGGTTGCTTTAATCGGTGCTAATACAGCTGTTGGATCATTATTAGGGGCATTATTATTCGGATTCCTAGGAGTATTAACTCCACAATTATCATTTATCGGTATTCCAAAAGATATCGCGAATATCTTAATTGGTTTAATCGTATTATTCGTTGCAGCTAAAGCTATCTTTGATAACAAGTTGCTTGATAAATTATTTAGTAGTAAGAAACAGAAAGGAGATAAATAGATGGATACAGTATTATCACTATTAGACTCAATGTTACAATATACTGCACCAATTCTTATAGCTGCCATCGGTGGTTTCTATTCAGAAAAAAGTGGGGTTGTTAACATTGCCCTTGATGGTTTCGTAATCTTTGGATCATTCATCGCATCATTATTAGCATTATCAGTGTTTGATGGATCTCCAACACTATTCCAATTAGTAATTTGTTTAGTTGTTGCAACACTTGCTGGTGGGTTAATGTCATTAATCCACGCATTTATTAGTATTAACTTAAAAGCTGATCAGGTTATCTCGGGTACAGCTATTAACTTAATTACACCGGCTATAGCATTGTTCTTAGTTAACCACTTTAATGGTACATATGAATTGTTATTAGCAAGTGGTTTCCCAAGATATACAGTATTTGGTAAATTTACTATTTATCCAACAGTATTTATAGCTGTAATTTTAGTAATTGTAACATATTATGTAATTTATAAACGTCCATTCGGATTACGTTTACGTTCTGTAGGGGAAAATCCACAAGCGAGTGATTCACTTGGATTAAACGTATTTAAATATCGTTACATTGGGGTATTTATTTCAGGATGTTTAGCAGGATTAGCTGGAGCTATCATTGCTACTACATTCTCACAAGGATTCAACGCAGCAATCACGGTATACGGATTCGGATACTTAGCATTAGCAGCATTAATCTTTGGTAAATATAACCCAATTACAATCACATTAGCTTCGTTATTCTTCGGAGGAACTAAAGTATTCGCTGAGAAAGTTTCTATCTTAGCACCAGACCTACCAATCCCGGTATCATTCTGGAACATGTTCCCATTCGTAGCTACAATTATTGCGCTTATCGTATTTTCTAAGAAAACTGCTACTCCAGAAGCACTGGGTATTCCATACGATAAAGGTTTAAGATAATATATATGGTAGTCCTTGGAATTTATAAGTTTTGAGGACTACTTTTTTTATTACTAAAATATGGTATAATATAGTTATATGAATAAAAGGAGATGAACATATGAATAAAAAATTATTTATGTTACTTGCAGCAGGGGCACTGGTTTTAACAGGTTGTGCAGGAAAAGAAAATTCGAAAACATCAGAAAAAAATAATTCAGAACAAAAAAATGAAAAAAAAGATGATAGTAATGCAACTACATCAAAAGAAAATGCAGAGTTAAAACATGATTTGGCAGCTGCCGAAAAATTAGCTCATTTAGTTGCTATTTCGGGAAATGATCTATCAAGATTAAATGAAAAAACAAACTTATTAGCATGGATTACTCAAGATAAATCAACAAAATTTAAATCACCAGAGGGGATTCCTTTAGCGAAAATTTCATTACAAGATTTTGTGGACGTAGTTAATGAATTTTCAGAGAAGACATATTCTAAACAAGAAGCATTCGATCTACTACAAAGCCCAGCTTTTAGTGAGTATGATGGGAAATCTTCAGCAGCTAGTGCATTTCCTAAAGATAGTGAGATACACTACTACAAAGAAGATAATACACTTGTATTTGTGTCTGTAGAAAAAGGACATAACTATCCTCAAGAATTAGATAAAAAAGAGAACTGGAAAACGGAAGGCGATATTATAAAGATTAATGTATTAGATTCTATGACAAAGACTAAAATAGCTATTATTACATTAAAGCTTAATAATAAAAATTATACAGGTGGACATAATAAATCTAAGTATTTTGTTGCTGATATGCAAAGTTTATAGAAATAATCACCTCAATCATTTATTTGATTGAGGTGATTTTATGTTATTTAACTTTAATAGATGCATGATTTGCTTGCCCGTCTAATGAAAAGAATCCGGATGCTGCCCCAGCTCCTAAGTAGACATTTGTATTCAGTTTTTTCAATATTGGTGATGATGCGCTCTTGCTAGGAATTCCATTAGGGAAAACGTAGATTGCTTGAGCACCACCAAATGGAACGTTACCTTCAGGATCATGTTTAAACGAATATATTTTAGCAGGTTGAGATGGCGTTCCTAAATTGCTAGTATCACTAGCTTCAGTAAATGACCATATTCCAGCCCATTTTTGGGGTACATCTACACTAAAGTATTCATTTTCATAGTGTGTTGCATTTGTTTTTCCAGACTGTTCTTCAGTTTTATTTGATGAATTTTCTTTTTTCTTTATTTCGCTAATACGATCTTCGTATTTTTTTACAAGTTTTTCTATTTCAGATTTTTTCTCTTGTGATTGTTGTTCTGTTTCAAAAGTAAAATCTTTTTCTTTGTCTATTGTTTTAGTTAATCCTTCTAATTTTGTTATGTTATCTGTAATTTTCTTCTCATCGGATACCGTATTAACTTCTGAGATAGTGTTTGCTTTTATAGTATTATCATAATCGTTATGGAAATAAGTTCGCATTATTTTGATACTATTTTTATATTCGGCTTGAACTTTTGAATCTTTGTAGGAATTTAGATTGTATTTTGATTGTTCATCAAGAGTGTCTTTTAATAAGTTTAGTCGTTCGTTTCTATCATTTCCGTCATTGAATTTTTTTATAACTTCATGTATAGCAGTTAATTTTTCGGCTGAAACAACTTCTGCTTGTTTTTTTTGATAAAAATTATACCCGAAGAAACAAATAACTACGGCAATGGCTACTGAAACAATTGATATTATAGTTTTATTATTTCTGTTCATAAAAATCTCCTTTTATTCTTTTACATAAATAATTATAGAATAATAGCAAGGTTACGTCAATGAGTGGTAGTGGATAAAATAGAAACCTTAGAACATCTCAAATCATAAAATGTTCCAAGGTTTTATTTATTATTAATTTACAGTGATATAAAAATTATCGTCAAATACGTGGACTGTATATCCTGCAAAAGCCCCACTAGCCCAAGCGTAATCAAACTCAGCAGTTTTTCTTGATCCATCTCTCATCTCCAAATAAATTGTGATAGGATCATCAGGATTAGTTTGGTGAAGAGAGTTAAAGTTTGTTGTTTTTTTTTCAACATTTTTATATGAGTTTCTAACAGTAGCTAACATCTCTGCATCGCCACCTCTTCTTATCCATTCTTGAAGTTAGGGAGTGTAAAACTTCCGATAGAGATTGCGGTAGTCGTTTATTTTTCGAAGTCATAGACTGAAGAAAAATATTACGAATAGCGTATGCAACAAAAACTTAAAAAGAAGATGCTAAAAATTAGTATCTTCTTTTTCTAGTTCTCACTGCTGTGGCTACTTCAATAAGAAAGGGGATGGTGCTATGCTCGCATACACTAGAATCTGGATGAAAGGAGTAGCA
>CAURKK010000130.1:0-3979 GCA_963525505.1 uncultured Gemella sp. | reverse complement strand
AAAGGTTGGGATGAGAGAGAGATGATGAAATGGTTGGGTGTGGCGATGAAGTAGTATAGAGACATCGTAATTCATCAATAATTGTATTTAAAATAATACTTAATTCAAGGTAGAATACACAAAAGTATTAATAATATATTGAAGGACATCTTTATGGGTGAAACTGTAAATAAATCAGAAATTGCCGAACAAATAGGAAAGAGGATCTTTAAACCATTATTTTGGGATGTATCTCCGCCTACAAATATAAACTTTTCTTGCTTATATCAAAAACCCAAAGACCCACAAGAAGTTATAGAAAATAAGACCTATCATACTAATCAAGGAACTCATCCGATGGATGCTTCTTTTTCTTACATTGACCCATATTTAGGGAAAAGAGTATATTTAAATACTGACTTTAAAAGTTATAGTAGTCAATCGATCACATCTCATAAAATTAGAAAAGATTTAGCTTCCTTAGCTGAAACAATAAACTGTGCACAAGATTCTAGTGAATGGGCTAATTTTGTTTGCTGTATAGATGAAATAAAAGAAGTGAGAGGGCTTCTTTTCTTATATAACACAGATTATAAATATGAACATAATATAGACTATATACTGAATAGAGTTAAGTTAGAAAATCTTCCCATTGCAAAAAACCAATATATTCATTTATTAGACCCTCTTACAATTAATAGAATTTATTCATTAGTTAAAGATTTAGAGAGTCTTGAAAATAAGTTATACGATAAATATTCTTTTTATTACCCTAATCAAAGATTGAGTAAAAATATTGTTTCAAATTCAATAGTTCCTCCATTACCATGCACTATTGAAATGATTTGTTCAACTTATACTGTTATTCAATATGAAAAAAATTCTACAAAAGGATTCCTAATCTATTACAATGGGGAAGGGACTACCAAAGAAGAATTTATGTATTTATTTGATTATTTAACAAGTGTCCAAATTCCATTTAATGAAAATTTAAAGATAAGAGCATCAAATGCTAATATCTCTAAAAATATAATTAATAACTTTAGAATGGCCAAACAAACATATTTACAAGATTGGAATTTTTCAGAAGCTATTGTCGAAAGTTTAAAAGATCTAGACATCTTTGTTATAGATCAAAATATTCCTAATTTTATAGAAACTTTGCAAGGGTGGGATAAATTAAAATGAAACAGAGTTTAGGATATGCTAATGATAGAAGTGTTTACAATGCGCTAAATCAAAATAAAATAACAGAAAAAAATATTCAAAAATTATTTTTAAAAAAAGGAATCTTATGTTCTAAATCAACAAAAAGAGATGTTCTATCTGCATATTATTCTAGACTAACACATGACTTCTTTGATCATAAACTAATAGCAGATAGCCTCGGTATTATCCCTCGCAGAGAGAAAATTACATCAACAGAGATTATCTCTAAAGATAAATCTAATATTTCTTATGATGATATAAAAGAAAAATTTAAAGATCTAGAAACAGACCTAAATTCAACTGGTTGTATTGCAAAATATAAATCAACTGGAAATGAACAAGAAATAGATATTACGTATACTGAAATAGATTATAGTAAATCTGACTTCCAGCAAATGACTACTAGAACAGGAAATATATCTGCTATTATTGATAATAATATAATTCATATCCGTTCTACTCAAACAAAATTTATCAACCAAGTAAAAGATTCTTTTGTCAAAAATATTATTACATTAAATGAAGATAACTTAATAAAGAACAACATATGCCTTAATGAGTTAAATGACCATGAATTAAGAACTAAATTTTTCCTTGATACAGTTAGAACTATAGACGATTACCAATTAGAAGAAATACCACAAATAGGACTTTTTAAAAATATTAAATTAGTATTTGATGAGACAGAATTTGATACAAACAATGAGGATAATGAAAAAATAATTGCAAATATTAATGATGCTCATCTGAAAGGTAACTCAGTTCATTTAACACCGGAATTAAGACTACTAGCAGAAAAAGGATTCTATTATGTAAAACTAGTAGCTGTACTCAAAGGTAAAAAAGATAATTTACTGTATACTGTTGAAATTGAATTTAAAAATAAAGAAATATGTGATGAATTCTCCTATATAGTAAAACATATTAACGAACCTAAATTTGACGAAGAAACTGAAAAATTATCATCATACAAAACATCAAGGGCTCCAACCCCCTTAGAACAAATTCATTTTATAGATAGATTAGAAAAATCAGCTAAGCGTACCTTAGAAGAATTAAAAAGTAGTCTAAGTCAGGAAAGTAATCAAGATTAGGAGGATATATGGTTAGATATCGGTGGTATCTTTTATTAACTAAAAAAAATATTGATCATATATTTTCTCAAATATCCACTTTAACTTTTAGTAATAATAAGAAGAAAGGATTTAAGATCGAGCATAAATCTAAGTATAGTATAAGTGGCACTTTTTATCATATATCGTCCTTATATCAAGACAATTTAAAAATTGAACTTCTAAACGCAATACAGTTTTCAATTTCATTGATTAAAGGTTCAATTTATTTAAGATTACAAGATCCAACTCGTAGCATAAAAGAATTATCGAATACTCTTTTTGAATTATGTGACTTAGATTTAGCATTTGATCCAGTTTCAATATCTTTTGACAATATCAAGAATTGGATTTTATCTAGAAATTATTATGCTATATTAAACCTAGTTAAGATATCTAATCTTAAAATTACTGATAATATTTTCTCTGAAATAATATTAAAATCAGATAATGAAATAAAATTACTAGAATTGGATATTCTGAAAAGCAAGCAATATACTATACACTCTATGTCTTGGTCTATAGTGATATCAGGTAGAAACTATAGAATTTCTATATCAAAACTAGGATTAATAAATATTAGTGAATATCTCGTACTAGACTTTATTGACTATATAGAATCTAAAATACTTTAGCCTACCACCTGATATCACAGCTACTTTAGCTTTTACCTATCAACTAAAAGTGAAGGTAAAAATCTGAAGGGTTTGAACATTAGTTAGCTAACTGTTTCTAAACAAAATTACTTCTTAATGGCATATGCTCAGAAGTATGTGCCAAAATTCCCCCTTGATGGCGCAAGCGTTCTCGCTTGTGCCTATCAACTAAAAGTGCGGTCAAAAAATCCAACGGATTTTGAATATTGGTTCCGCCAACAGCTTATGAGTAAAATTCGCAATGATTTTATTAAACAGCACCAGCGTGGACGCTGGCGCTATCATTTTGCTGTTAATCCTACAATTGGAACTTAGTTTCCAATCCAAAGAAAAACAAAGAAAACTGGAAGTATACTTCCAATTTTCTAATTAAAACCCAGTTGCCCCCACGATAGCGCATGCTTCCCCTTGATGGCGCAAGCGTCCTCTCTTGTGCCTCTCAGCTAAAAGTGCGGTCACAAAATCCAAAGGATTTTGAATATTAGTTCTGCCAACAGACTATGAGTAAAATTCGCAATGTTTTATTAAATAGCACCAGCGAGGACGCTGGCGCTATCTTTCCTTATTAGCACAATCTGTTGACGTACGCTTTCCCGCCCCCCACGATGGCGCGCGCTTCTCAGCGTGTGCCTAATTTCACTAAAAAACACCTGAAAAACTGACCGCACTTTAATTTCTAGGGCACGCGTTGGGAAACGCGCGCCAACATATAAGTTTAGTGAATAATTCTCTCCCACACTTTTTAAGCTCTAACGTTAGCATTGAAAAATGTATATCCTAAAAATAAATAGCAAAATAATTTTTAATTAAGTAAAATCTTTAAAATTTAGTCACTTGTAAGGAACTTATGAAAAAATTTATCTCTTTGCTTTGCTTAGCATTAGCAGCTTGTTCTAGTAACAAGACCCCATCTTCTCCTGAAGAAATAACATACATTTCAGAATCTTCAGAACTGCAACATATTAGTAATGATATCGTGTATATTCGAGATATTATCAAAACCCCAGATAACAAAATTTATTT
>CAURKK010000129.1:0-4002 GCA_963525505.1 uncultured Gemella sp. | reverse complement strand
AAGAATAAAAAAAGGCTTTGGATTATTCCAAAGCCTTTTAATATACGTTTTTCAGAAAATATATAGAAAAATTTTATCTTTTATGTTAGAATAATAACAAAATTAGAAGGGCAGGGTGAAAAAATTATGAATTATTTATTAGTATCTCCGAACTTTCCAATAAGCCAAGAGTTGTTTGCGAAGGGATTAAAAGAAAAAGGTATTAATGTATTAGGAGTAGGCTCAGAAAGCTATGATACATTAAGCCAAACATTAAAAGATAACTTGACAGAATATTTTAGAGTTAATGACTTAGAAGACTATGAAGAAGTCTTTCGAGCAGTTGCATTTTTAACGTATAAGCACGGGAAAATAGATAGAATAGAATCTAACAATGAATATTGGCTAGAACTAGATGCTAGGTTACGTGAAGATTTTAATGTTTATGGAGTTAAACCTAAACAGTTAGAATTTATGAAATATAAATCAAAAATGAAGACAATGTTTAAAGAAGCAGGGGCGAGAGTAGCCAAGGGTTATGTTGCTAATAATAAAGAAGAATTAAATAATATTCTGAAAAAATTGGAATTACCACTTATTGCTAAACCAGATAATGGTGTAGGTTCTGCCAATACATACAAGTTATTAACTCAAAGAGATGTAGAAGAGTTTATTAATGAATGGAATGAGAAGATAAGTTACTTTTTTGAAGAATTTGTGGGAAATGGTGTTCTTTGTACATATGATGGTTTAATCGATACTAAAGGTAATATAGTATTTGATACTAGCTTCACTTACAGTCTACCAACTCTTGAATTATTAAATAATTCATTGGATTATTATACCGATATAGAACCAAATTTAGATGATAAATTAGTAGAGATTGGTCAAAATATTGTTAAACAATTCGGGATGAAGGAAAGATTTTTCCATATTGAATTCTTTAAACTTCCAGATGGAGACTATATTGCTTTAGAATATAACAATCGTATAGCTGGTGGGATAACTATAGATTTATATAACTATGCATACAATTGTGATTTATGTGAATTATATGCAAAAGTAGTAGTTGGTGAAGAAATTCCGAAAGTGGGGACTAATAACTTTACTGCAACTATTTCAAGACGTAATAAATATAATTATAAATACTCAGAAGATGATGTTAATATAAAATATCATGAAAAAATTAGAATGATAGAGTATGTACCTGAAGTTTTTGCTGAAGCTATGGGAGATATAATTTTTATAGTAACAGTAAGTTCAAAAGAAGAATTATATGAAATTATAAACTTTATTCAAGAAAAATTTGATTAAGAATTAGAGGAGGGTTTATGAATAAAACCGTTAAACGAATAATAAACTTTTTAGTTTATATAATTTTAGGAGCTATAGTCGGTTTTTTTGTAGGGAATTATGCGGGAAGTGTGATTTCAGAACAAGAAAGTCCTAATGTACCTTTAATTATCCTTGCACTCGTTCTAGGAGTAGTAATACAAATTATTGTTCATGAAGCAGGACATTTAGTATTTGGCTTACTTACTGGATATAAATTTGTTAGTTTTAGAATATTTGATTTTAAATTAGAAAAAGACAGTAATGGTAAACTTAAATTAAGGTTTCAGCATGTAAAAGGTACTCTTGGGCAATGCTTAATGAAACCACCAAAATACGAAGAAAGAAAATTCCCATATAAACTATATTTAGTGGGTGGAGTTTTAGGAAATTTGATTTTTTCAGTTGCTATTTGGTTTATCTATCCAAGTATATACACATTAATGATTGCTATTGTAGGACTAGTATTAGGAGTTTCTAATGCTATACCATCAGGTTTTAATGATGGTATGACTTATAAGTATTCATTAGAAAACGAAACTAATAAGTATGTTTTATACCTAACATTAATAGTTAATTATTACGCTAGTGTTGGTAAGTCTTATATCGAAGAAAATCCTGATGAATTAGAAAAAATTAAAAATTTAAAAATAGAAAAACGAAATTATCAAACTGATTTTTTAAAGTTTCTAGAGTTTGATTATTATCAAGAACAATTTTATTTTGAAAAAGCATATCATGGACTTTTAGATTTTTATAAAGAAAATCCAGATATGATATTACCATACAAAATAGAAGCAACGAAACTAGTAATCTTCTTAATGTGTTTATTAGATAAAGAAAACCCAATGTTAGAAGAACTACTTAAAGATAAATACACTGTTTCTAGCTTAAGAACTAATAGTCCACAAAATAAAACTATTAATGCAGTAGTAGAGTGGAAAGTAAATAATAATTCTAAAAAAGCATTGGAACTATTGGAAGAAGGAAAAAAGATTTTGAATAAGAGTCCACATCTTCGAGCACAAATTATGGAAGAAAAATATATAAACTATGTTAAAAATCTAATAGAAAAAGAAAAATAAAAGACGATGTATTAAAACATCGTCCTTTTCTTAATGTTATTTTGGTTTCTTTGATATTAATGCTGAAAAGTCCAGATCATCATATTTAGATTTATTAAGTCCTGTCATAGAGTC
This sequence comes from uncultured Gemella sp., assembly GCA_963525505.1. Taxonomy (GTDB): domain Bacteria; phylum Bacillota; class Bacilli; order Staphylococcales; family Gemellaceae; genus Gemella. Next base: position 1,492 of record CAURKK010000129.1, on the reverse strand, counting down.
AAAATCAACGTCGGGAAATAATGGATCAAAATCATCATTATTATTTTGATTTGTAGACACTTCATTAGACGTAGGTTTATTAGAAATAAGGGACTTTATATCTAAGTTGTTGTACTTATTATCCTCAATAATATTTTCATCCATAGCTTGAGGATATTCAACTTGAATCGCATCTGATGTGTTATTCTTAATATTTTCTTCGCTTTGATTATAAAAAAGAACACCATATTCGTCTAGTACTTCTTCTTTAGAATAAGTCTTTAATGGATCCTCAATAGGATTAATTGTGCTTTCGTAAATAGCTTTTACTATTGCATCATCAGTATGTATTGTTGTGGAGTTAATATTCCAAGATGAAATAATACTGTCTAAAATATCTAATTGCTTTTCAGATAATAGAGGGAGAATATTTATTATTTTATCTATCTTTGTCATTATTGCCTCACTAAATCTTTTCTATCAGATTCTTTTAAAAAATTAATATAATCATTTCCCCAATTTTCAAGTTCATTAAGAACACCTTGGAATTTATTACCAATATCCGTTAAACTATACTCAACTTTTGGTGGGATTTGAGCATAGACTTTACGATTAATAAGACCATCTTTCTCTAACTGTTTAAGCTGTTTTGTAAGAGTAGCTTGGGTAATGGTACCTAATTCACGTTGTAGTTCATTAAATCTAACTGATTTTCCTTCTAGTATATGTAGTATTAAAATTGTCCATTTTCCAGATAAAATTTTCTGGGTTGTAAAAAAAGGACAAACTCCAAATAATTCTTTTTTTACCATTTTATAAAAAACTCCTAACTAAATTTTGTTTATATATTTCATTTCTATCTAAAAAGATACTAACTATTATAAAAAAACGTACTTGATATTTTTTTGATACCTGATATTATAAATATATGCTAATTATAAAATAAAAAAACAGATTTGACAAGTAGCTAATAATGGAGGACAAAAAAATGACAAATGCAAAAAATTTATACCAAAATAGAAGAAGCCAATATGTATTAGGAAAAAATTTACCGATTTCTGAACAAGAGGTAATAGAAATTATTGATAATGCAGTGAAGTACTCACCAAGTGCGTTTAATTCTCAATCAGCGCATGTAGTAGTTTTATTAGGGGATAATCACCAAAAACTTTGGGATATAACTTATGCTGAATTAGCAAAACTGTTAGCAACTGATGAAGCTAAAGTTGCAACGAAAGCGAAAATTGATAATTTTGCAGTTGCATACGGAACAATCTTATTCTTTGAAGACCATAATGTTGTAAAAGGCCTACAAGAACAATTCCCATCATATGCAGATAATTTTCCACTTTGGTCTGAGCAATCAACAGGTATTGCATCATTTGCAGTGTGGAATGCGTTAGCAGAAGCAGGTGTAGGAGCTAATATTCAACACTACAATCCAGTAATTGATGAAAGAGTAGCAAAAGAGTGGAATATTCCTTCTAACCTAGTTTTACGAGCACAAATGCCA
>CAURKK010000128.1:0-4034 GCA_963525505.1 uncultured Gemella sp. | reverse complement strand
TCGCGATGAACGTTGTTAAAGAAAAAAGTAATCGTGCGATGGAGTTGTTAATCGTTACAGTTAATCCAAAAACCTTAATTCTAGGAAAAGTTTTTGCGTTATCTATTGCGGTTTTAATTCAAATGGCTTTGGCTATAGGCGGATTATTCGTTGGAATGAAGATAAATATGCAAAGATATAGTGAGGGAATAAAAGTTATCGTTAATAATCTTGATTACAAGGTAATAGGTATAGGATTAGTCTTTACTCTAACTGGATTTGTAATGTTTATGTTTATGTACGCAGCATTTGCTTCATTAGTTAGCAAGGTAGAAGATGTTAACGGGGCAATAACTATACCAATGTTAATATTTATAGCTGGATTCTTTGTAGATTACTATGTTATGAGTTCTTCAGGGGATACAAAATTAGCAGAAATCTTATCTTACTTCCCACTTACTTCATACTTTGTAATGTTCACAAGATATGCGATAAGTCATGTTAGTACAGCGGAGTTGTTGGCATCATATGGAATCTTAGTAGTAACGACAATTGTTATAGCGATAGCTTGTGTTAAAGTATATCGTTCGGCTACATTGAGATATGGACAAAAATTAAACTTCTTCAAGCTATTGCTTGGGAAATAATATAAGTAGAAAAAGGAATACCTTGTGGTGTTCTTTTTTTTATAATCAGAGCTAATTTGCTTATAGAGAAAGCTTGAGAGGATAGGTAATATTTACCATATTAAAACTATATCACTACCTAACTTATTTAAAAAGTGGTATAATATAAAAATGAAAAAATCGAGGAGGTAGAGATGTGAAATTATCGGTATTAGCCAGTAGCAGCAGTGGAAATAGTGTCTATATAGAAGATGATAATTTCCGTTGCCTTGTTGATGTTGGACTTACTGGGAAGAAAATAACAGAAAATCTTGACCGAATAGGACGTGATATCAAGGATATTGATGCAATATTTGTAACACATGAGCATATTGATCATATTAAGGGTATTGGTGTTCTCGCTCGTAAGTATAATATTCCAGTTTATGCTAATAAACTTACCTGGGATAATATGAGTAAAATCGGTGAGATAAAACCTGACTTAAAATTCCATTTTGAAAAAGAAGATAGTAAGGTATTTAATGGATTGGTAGTTAATAGTTTCGGAGTGAGTCATGATGCAGCAAATCCTCAGTTTTACACTTTTGAAAAAGATGGTAAAAGGGTAAGTATTTTAACAGATACAGGATATATCTCAGATAAAATGGCGGATTATGTCAAAGACTCGCATACATTGGTTTATGAAAGTAATCATGAAGAAAATGTTTTGCTTAGTGGTCCGTATCCATGGACTACAAAACAGCGTATCTTATCGGATAAAGGACATTTATCTAATACAGACTCAGCCAATTACTTAACAAAAATAGTTGGAAGTAATACGAAAAACGTCCTATTAGCACACCTTAGCGAACAAAATAATACAAAAGAGCTTGCTCGTATGGCGGCAGCTATGACGTTACAAAACAAAGATATTGATTGTGAAATAGCAGGGAATAAAAAGATAGATTGTAATGATAAAATTGTAATTATGGATACAGACCCAGCTATTCCAACAAAACTAATAGATATATAAGAAGCGGTGATTATTGCTAAATAGTATTTAATAATAAAGTATAGCTTAATCTAGTTAAATATTGAACTATAACTAAACAAAAAGCAGAAAACATATAAATAAATTAGTAAAGAGCGGGGTTTATCCCCGTTCTTTTTGTGCGATTAACAATAAATTAATCAGCTAAATATAATATTATGATAATTCCATTATTTTTATTAAAACAGTTGAATTTTTTCTTAATACAATATAAAATTATAGTGGTGAAAGATATCTTTTGATAAATTTAAAAATTATATTTGCTTTCAGTAAAAAAATTTAGGAAAGGTGTTTTATGAGGAAATTTATTTCGGAATTAATATTAATAGGAGTAGTTATTATATGGGGGCTAGCATTTATTTGGCAAAATATTGCTAGTAAAGTACTAGGTCCTCTTACGGTAGTTGGTCTTAGGTCACTTATTGCGGTTGTTTTTATAACTATAGTGGCATTTTTAGTGCCAACTCTTTATAAGAGTCAAGAACCAAAATGGGTTGGACAGATTAGTTATTCTAAAAAACTTTGGTTAGGTGTTATGTGTGGTATAGTGTTGTTTCTTGCAATGTATATTCAACAAATTGGTATAGGAATGACAACGGCAGGTAAGGCTGGATTTATTACAGTTCTTTACATTTGTATTGTCCCATTTATTGGGGTGTTTTTAGGAAACAAATTAAATAAATTCTTTATTATAGGGCTTATTTTGGCAGTAGTAGGTTTTTATTTATTATCGGTAAAAGAAGAGTTTAGCCTTGAACTTGGAGATGTTATAGTTTTTGTCAGTGCTATTTTCTTCGGGGTACATATTATTGTTATTGATTACTCAGCACTACGAGTTAATTCGATGTTTTTATCTATAATTCAATTAGTTGTAGTAGCTGTTTTAAGTTTAGTATCAGCTCTAATAAATGAAACAATCGTTTTAGCAGATATACTTAGTGTGACAGCTCCATTACTTGCTCTTGGTATTTTATCAAGTGGGTTAGGTTATACAGGGCAAATAATCGCCCAAAGAGAAATTCCGCCGCATACGACATCGCTTATTATGAGTTTAGAATCAGTTGTTGCAGCTATAGGAGGGGTACTTATCCTTAATGAGCATATAGGACTACGTGAAGGTATTGGTATGGCTATTGTTTTAGTGGGGATAATTATTTCGCAATTACGAGAGAAAAAATCTCCCAAACTAGAACAAAAGTAACATAAAAATTTAATAAAACAAGGAAGGTTACAAGAGGGGTTGGTAAAACACCAATCTCTTTTTTATAGGTAGATTGATGAAAAAAATAATTAAAATATTAGGTAGTATAATTTTAGCTTGTGTTATAGCGTTTGCAGGGTTAGTCGGTTATTTAATGATTACAGAGTACAAACCACATGATATGGAAAAGCTAACCGTTGTTCAAAGCACAAAAACTCATGCGGTTAGGTTAAATACAGAGTATAATGCGTTAGATTGGAATGTCGGATACTTCGGTATGGATAAAGATGTCGATTTCTTTATGGATGGTGGAAAAATGGTTCACCCAATTGACAAGGCGCATGTAGAAAACAATTTAACCAATATTACGCGTATTATTAAAGAAGAAGTGGCTGATGTTACGTTTTTACAAGAAGTTGATGTTGAGTCTAAGCGTACATATAACATAAATCAAGTCAGCTATTTAGATAAAGCATTAGATAACAGTAGTATTTTTGCGTATAATTTTAGAGTTGCATATATACCATATCCGTTACCACCACTAGGAAAGGTGAATAGTGGTATTTATACTTCTACGAAATTCAATATAGAAAATGCCGAAAGATACCAAATGCCAATTCCATTTACTTTCCCGACGAGGTTAGCTAACTTAAAACGTGGCTTTTCGGTAATTTATAGCAATATAGAAAATAGCGATAAAAAGCTAGTTCTTATTAATGCGCATTTGGATGCTTATGATAAGGATAATAAAGGAAAAATAGCACAAACAAAACAACTTATTGAATTTATGGAGAAAGAATACGCAAAAGGAAATTATGTTTTAGTAGGAGCGGACTTTAATCAGGAGCTTAGAAATTTAACTAAGGAAGAAATAGAAAAAACTCCGGCGGAGCTTTGGAGAGCGGAGTTATTTGACAAAACGTTGTTAAAAGATAAGTTCAAATTATACTATGATAATAGTCGTCCTTCTGCTCGTCTTAACAATAAACCGTATGAAAAAGGTTCTAATGGAACGTATGAATCTATAATCGATGGATTTATCGCGAGTGATAATATAGAAGTATCGCAGGTTAAAACATTAGACCAAGATTATAGATATAGTGATCATAATCCTGTAAAACTTAGATTTAGATTAAAGTAAAAATAAAAAATCGGACTTGAATTTAGTTTCAAGCCCGATTTTTATTATGCTTCTTGA
>CAURKK010000127.1:0-4043 GCA_963525505.1 uncultured Gemella sp. | reverse complement strand
GTCATGACACTAATAGCGTTAGCTTTAATTCCTATTTCTGGAATATTACTAGGAGCTATAACAAAATGGAGTCAAAAATATTTTAAGAGTCAACAAGATATGCTTTCTGATGTAAACAGGCAGGTAGAAGAGAGTTTTTCAGGTCAAAATATTATTGCAGCATTTAACTACAAAGAAAAAAGTGTTAAAGAATTCAATGATAAAAATAACCAATTATATACATCATCATGGAAAGCGAACTTTTTCTCAGGACTAATGTTCCCTGTGATTAACTTTGTTGGTAACCTTGGTTATGTTGGTATCGTGTTCTCAGGTGGATTATTAGTTTCAAAAGGAACTATTGGTGTAGGTGATATCCAAGCTTTTATCCAATACATAAGAAACTTTACACAACCAATCGGACAAATAGCTCAGTCTATGTCTGAAATTCAAAAAATGGCGGCTGCAGGTGAAAGAGTATTTGAGTTCTTAGATGCTAAAGATGAAGAAAATGCAGAAGTTCTTGAAACAGTTACTAATAAAGAAGGTAATGTAGTATTCGATAAAGTAAAATTTGGATATGTAGAAGATCAGATTATTATTAAAAACTTTACTAGTGATGTTAAAAAAGGTGAGATGGTTGCGATTGTCGGACCTACAGGTGCAGGTAAAACAACGATGATTAAACTTCTTATGAGATTCTATGATATTAACGGAGGAAATATTTATATTGATGGAAAAGATATTTCTAAACTTGATAGATCTGAACTGCGTTCTTACTTCACAATGGTACTACAAGATACATGGCTATTTAAAGGAACAATAATGGAGAATCTTCGTTATGGTCGTTTAGATGCTACAGACGAAGAAGTAATAGAAGCGGCTAAAGCAGCTCACATTCACCACTTTATTAAAACATTACCGGGTGGCTATAATATGGAACTAAATGAAGATGCTTCAAATATTTCACAAGGTCAAAAGCAACTTTTAACTATTGCTCGTGCAATACTTGCAGATAAGCCCATATTAATTCTTGATGAGGCAACTTCGAGTGTAGATACACGTACAGAAGTATTAATCCAAAAAGCTATGAATAAACTTATGGAAGGTCGTACTACATTTGTTATCGCTCACCGTTTATCAACAATTAGAAATGCAGATAAAATATTAGTATTAAAAGATGGAGATATTATTGAACAAGGTAATCATGATGAATTATTAGAACAAAAAGGTTTCTATTCAGAATTATATCAAAGTCAATTTGCAGAATAAAACAAAAGGCATTTAGAGATTTTTCTCTAGATGTCTTTTGTTTTATTTCTTTGACAATATAAAGTATAATTATCTCATATTCGAGATAATTTCGAGATAAATAAGTGTATAATAAAAGCAGGAGAATACTTATGAATAATGAGTTTAAAGCTATTATTGGAATTATGAGAGCAAGTAATTTATTAGTAGGTGATTTAAAGAAAACTTTAAAGAATTATCCAATAAATGCGACTGAATTTTCTGTTATGGAATTTTTATATAGTAAAGGTGAAAAGAGTATTCAAGAAATACGTGATAGAATATTACTTGCTAGTGGAAGTGCTACATACGTAGTCGATAACCTTGAAAAAAAAGGGTATGTTAATAGAAAGATTAGTCAAAAGGATAAAAGAGTAACTTACATTAAGTTAACTAAAATAGGAAAAAAATTAATGGATGATATTTTTCCTATTCATAAAATTAATACAAAAAAAATTTTCGATAATTTAACCGAAGAAGAATTAGTTACATTGAAAGAAATATTAAAGAAAATTAATTAAAGATTATTTTCTTTTTATAAAATAATATCTTGAAATTGAGATAATATAGGAGGACATAAAATGATAGAGTTAGGAATTAGTACATTTGGTGAAACTACAGAAATTGAAGGAACAGGAATAACGCCTGCACATGATGAACGTATTAGAGATATGATAGAAGAAATGAAACTTGCTGATGAAGTTGGATTAGATCTTTATGCAATCGGTGAGCATCATAGAGAAGATTTTGCAGTATCAGCACCTGAGATATTGTTAGCAGCTGGTGCGGCTGTTACAAAAAATATAAAATTAAGTTCAGCAGTAACAGTATTATCATCATCGGACCCAGTAAGAGTTTATCAACAATATGCAACAATCGATGCTATTTCTAATGGTAGAGCAGAAGTAATGGTAGGTCGTGGTTCATTTACCGAATCATTTCCGTTGTTCGGTTATGATTTAGGTGATTATGAAGAACTATTTGATGAAAAATTAGCGATGTTACAGAAGATTAAAGCTAATGAAAAATTAACATGGGAAGGAAAACATACACAAAAGGTAGAAAATAAGGGCGTGTATCCAAGAAGTGTTCAAGAAGATTTTCCAATTTGGGTAGCGACAGGAGGAAATACGGAGTCTACTATTAAAATAGCTCAAAAAGGATTACCTATAGCTTATGCAATAATAGGAGGTCAATACAAAGCTTTCAAAGGTTTAATAGATTATTATAGAGCTATAGGACGTAATGCAGGTCATAGTAACGATAGGTTAAAAGTTGCTTCTCATTCTTGGGGATTTGTAGCTGATACGGATGAAGAAGCGATTAAAAAATATTTCCATCCAACAAAACAAGTTGTTGATGCAATTTCAAAAGATAGACCATTTTGGAGACCTCTTTCTTTTGAACAATATTTAAATAATGTAGGTCCAGATGGATCTATGTTAGTAGGAAGTCCAGAAACAGTTGCCAATAAACTTATTGATATGATAGAAACATTAGGATTAGATAGATTTATGTTACATCTACCTCTTGGGTCTATGCCACATGAAGATATAATGAAAGCTATAAAACTATTTGGAGAAGAAGTAGCTCCACGAGTTCGAGAACATTTTAAGAATAAAAAATAAATCTAAATTTTATGAGATAAATAAAGCTATATTTTTAAAAAAAGAATTCTCTGTGTTATAATGGTTAAATAATATACAAATGGAGTGAAACGATGATTTTAGATAAGTATAAGTATTTATTATTTGATTTAGACGATACTTTATTAGATTTTGGAAAAGCACAAGTTTTAGCTTTTAAAAAATTATTAGAAGATGAAAATATTGAGTATAGCGATGAGTCGTTTGAAAAATACGAAACGATAAATAAATCTCTATGGAGAAGTTTCGAACGTGGAGAAATATCTAATAAAGAAGTTACAAGTGAAAGATTTATAAGATTTTTTGCATTATTTGGTATGAAAGTCGATGGTAGTGAGGTAGATAACAGATTTAGAAGTTATCTTGCTGAAGGAAATCAGCTTTTTGAGGGTATTGTAGAGATGTTAGAAAAATTAAGTTTAACTCATAAATTGTACATAGCATCTAATGGTATTGGAATTACTCAACATACGAGACTTAAAAATAATAATCTTAATAAGTATTTTGATAAGATTTTTATTTCCGAGGAAATTGGTAGTAAGAAACCTGATAGAGAATTTTTTGATATCATATTAAAAGAAATCGGTGTAGAAGATAAGGGTGAAGTTTTAATGATAGGTGATACTCTAACTTCAGATATATTAGGTGCTAATAATGTAGGAATTGATAGTTGTTTAGTAGATATTCATGGTATTGAAAACTCTGAGATAAATCCTACTTATAAAATAGCTAAAACAATAGATTTGTTAAATATATAAAAAAGGGGGCTGACTCAAAATTGAGTCGCTCCCTTTTTTTTTATATAGTATGATCGTTGTATTCGATGTGCTCTAATGCAATAAAACAGTGTTCGATATCATATTTTTCTTGCAGAAGAATTTTAACATTCTCTACAATTGTATAATCTTTAGTAGTGTGATATTCATTTAATAATATGTGCATTGCTGCGTTAATTTCATTCGTATCGGTATGCCAAATATGAAATTCATGAATGTCTGCAATGCCCTCTATTTCTTTAATTTTATTGTAAATTTCTTCAGTATCTAGAGTAGTGGCTTCCATTAAAATTACAAATGATGATTTAGTAATTTTATAACCACCTTTGAAAAGAATTATACTGATGATAAT
>CAURKK010000126.1:0-4065 GCA_963525505.1 uncultured Gemella sp. | reverse complement strand
ATATATTGTTTCAGTTATCTTTTCAAAAATTATGTTTGATATACTTGGTGTTAAACCGATCTTATCGCTTATACCATTTTATAATACTTATAGGATTTATAAAGAGTATAAAGGTCGTGTTTGGAAGAGAAACTGGGGAGTTATGTATATAATAACTTTTATTATTCCCGCTGGTATAATCACAGGTGTAGTATTAAATTTGATGAGTTATAAGGTGAATAATGAAGTTGTGTTTAATTTTATGCTTCTTTTTATTGTTAGTATAATAATAGTTTTTATATGTTTTCTAATAATAAAAGTATTTGGTGTAATTATGTTATTTATTATGTATTTACCTATTTTTGATACAAAAGTAAGAAAAGTAGTGTTATATATTCAAGCCGTACTAACATTGTTAGTTGTACTTGGAAATAGTATTATGCTTAAAGTAGATCTTCATTTTGATTCTCTATTGTTAGCGAAGATACAAATGATTTTTTCTGTTGTATTTACGATTGTTTGTCTTTTAGCGGCAAGAGAAGTTAGAGCTAGAATTAGAAGTGGAGAATATGTTCTTCAGGAGAAATTGGATTACGGGACTATGGATAGTTTTGAATTAAATGCAACTTTAAAAGCTCGTGAGAGAAAGCTAGTCGTACCTAGAATTTCTAAAACAACGAATTATTATGTAATGGATAATAATGTAATTTAAAATAATTATATAAAATAAAGGAGGAATTCTTATGTTTGAAATAGATGAACATCTGCTAAGTCAGATATTGGCTATAGGTTTAATCGTGTTGCTCATTGTAGTACTTATCGGATATATTATCACGGCTATTTTTTCAAAAATTATGTTCGATATACTTGGTGTTAAAGCTGGACTTGCATTTATACCGTTTTATAATACTTATAGAATTTATAAAGAATATAGAGGGCGAGTTTGGAAGAGAAATTGGGGGATTGCCTATATAATAACTTTTATGATTCCTATGATAGTTATAGGAGGATTCGTATTCGCCCTAACTAACTTACCGATTACAAGTGATAGATTTTATGAAGAATATGCAATGACACTGATTTCAGGTTTGGTACTATTGATAATAGGTGCATTAATAATCACGGTGTTTAATTTTATTATGTTATTTATTATGTATCTACCTATTCTTGACACCAAAGGTAGAAGAATAATATTATACATTCAAGCTGGATTAACAGTATTATCTATGTTTACTTCATTTATTTTGGAGGGAGATAGTACATTAAGTAATATTTTCTTACTATTTGAATTTGTATTTAATACTATATTTATTGTTGTATATTTTGTTGCTGCTACAGACATTAGAGCTAGAGTTAGAAGTGGTAAATATGTTCTTCAAGAAAAGTTAGATTATAACAATCTAACTAGTTATGAGATTGATTCTATTTTGAAGGCTCGCGATAGAAAATTAGTTGTTCCTGTTATTTATAATAAAATGGATAACTATCCGATGGGTGACTATACTTATCCTGTGAATAATTATCCAATGAACAACAATGAAGAAGTAAATAGAATTGAATATGTTTAATGGATAGAACTTAGAGAATTCGAACATGATGTTAGAATTCTCTAAGTTCTTTTATGTAAGATTCAAGTCCTTTCTATAAGCGTTTTTGGGAGTATTTAAAGTATTGTTAATTTATGACATCGTCATGTTAGATTTTCTAACGTATATTCCTGAGTATGATATTTTTAAAGTATAATAGAAAACATAATAAAACAAATTTAATGAGGAGTTGACTCTTAATGGATAGATTTTTAGAATTATTAACTACCGTTAACGACTTTATGTGGTCTTATTTCCTAATTGGGTTAATAATGGTAACTGGTATTTATTTTACATTTAGTACGAAGTTTATTCAATTTACTTATATCAAAGAAATGTTTAGACTTATTACTGAAAAGCCAAAAGTAGGTGAAGATGGTGAACAAAAAGGGGTTTCTGCTTTCCAAGCATTCACTATTTCGGCTGCGTCAAGAGTAGGTACTGGGACAATTGCAGGGGTTGCTATTGCGATCGCAATGGGAGGACCTGGTTCAGTATTTTGGATGTGGGTAATGGCTTTATTTGGAGGAGCTTCGTCATTTGCAGAATCAACATTAGCCCAAGTGTATAAAGTTCGTGATAAAAAAGGTGTTTATCGTGGGGGACCTGCTTACTATATGGAAAAAGGTCTTGGACAAAAATGGATGGGTGTACTGTTTGCGATTGTTATTTCAGTAACTTATGGTATAGCATTCAACTCGGTTCAAACTAACACTATTGCTCAAGCTTTACAAGTATACAATGTGGATACACATATTGCAGGGATTGCATTATTAATTCTTACAATTTTCGTAATCTTTGGTGGTGTAACAAAAGTTGTTAAAATTACTCAATGGTTAGTACCAGTAATGGCAGTGGCGTACTTATTTATCGTATTAGTTATTATGGTTATTAATATTGACAAATTACCTGGTGTTCTTGTTCAAATCGTTAGATCAGCATTTGGTCTTGAACAAGTAGGTGGTGGAGTAATTGGTATGGGAACATCTATTCTTTTAGGAATTAAACGTGGTATGTTCACTAACGAGGCAGGTTTAGGATCAACTCCTAACGCAGCGGCAACAGCTGATAGTACTCACCCAGCTAAACAAGGGTTTATCCAAACTCTAGGAGTTTACTTCGATACATGCTTAGTATGTACAGCAACAGCATTCTTAATCTTATTATATCCTGGTGTTGAATATGGAGCTGGTAAGTTACAAGGTATCCAACTTACACAAGCTGCCTTAACTTCACAAGTAGGAAGCATCGGAACAATTTTCCTAATCGTAGCAATTTTCTTATTCGGATATAGCTCGGTAATTGGAAACTACTACTACGGAGAAACAAACATTCAATACTTACTTCCTAAAAAATGGGCTGTAAATGTTTATCGTGTTATAGTGTGTATCTTTGTGTATGTAGGAAGTGTAATGAACTTAGACCTAGTTTGGGGACTTGCCGATGTAACAATGGGTATCATGAGTTTACTAAACTTAATCGCGATTATCGGTCTTTCTGGTGTAGTTTATGTAGTATTAAAAGACTACGTGAAACAACATAAAGAAGGAAAAGATCCGGAGTTCTATTTAGATAATTTACCAATTAAAATAGATAACGCCACAGCATGGAAAAATAGAAAAGAAGATTAATATTTAAAAAGTACTTCGATGATAGAATTAGATTTCTAATCATTGAAGTACTTTTTTATATTTATCTGGAATGTTTTTTATAGGACATCAATCCATTTTTGTCTTGCATGAAGAATTCGGTGAATCATTACAGTTTTATTTTCTTTGTTCACTTTATAGAAAATGATGTAATTCTTAACAAGACATTTTCTAAATTCTTTATGGCGTAGAAAGGCATCATCAACTAATCCATAGCGAAAAGGCATAATAGATAGAGCAGAAACAGCGGATTCTATTTCGTCAAGTAAGGTAGATGCAGTAAGTGGTGCATCTAAATTGTGATAAATATAATAGATAATATTTTTTAAGTCTTTATGATAAGTTTCAGAAACAAGTATTTTATAATGTTCCATTTTTTAGATCCTCTCTTAAACTTTTCATGGAATCATCAAAAGTAAGGGTACGACCGTTTGTAAAATCAGATTCACTTTGCTCAAGAAGTTGATATAGTTCGTATCTTCCCATGAATTTATTGAATAAATCAATACTCATAACGGCAAGGTCACCGCGCCCATTTTTGGTAATAAAGATGGGTTCGCCTGTTTCATTGCAAAATGAAGAAATTTCATTGTAATTATTACGTAAATCTGTACTTGATTTAATGTTCGGCATAATAGCACCTCCTCTAATCTAAAGATATTATACTATTATTTCTTTAGAATGTCAAAAATATAAAAGGTAGTGGACTTAGAAATTAACAAATTTTTACGTACTACACTTACAAAGTTTTCATTTCACTTGCATTATAAAAAAAAGTGTGTTATTATATTAAACATATTTTAATTATAAAATATATGCGATGAGCCGATAAGTAGAAGTTCTTGCGTACC
>CAURKK010000125.1:0-4132 GCA_963525505.1 uncultured Gemella sp. | reverse complement strand
TTTAAGTTCTCAGCCATTGTTGGGTGAGTGAAGATTTGATCTCTGATGTAAGTGTAAGGAATTTTGTTATCAATTGCCATTTTAATTAGGTTGATAATTTCTTCTGAGTTTTTACCGAATAAAGTAGCTCCAAGAATTAAGTTAGTGTCTTTGTCTACAGTTACACGGAATAATCCACGTGGGTCTTGGTTAACAGCTCCTCTAGGCATGTTAGCAACTGGTAATGATGCTACTGCAACGTTAGGGTAAGCTGCTTCAGCTTCTTCTTTGTGTAATCCAACGTGAGATAATGCTGGAGAGATGAATGTTGAGTAAGGTACATTTTTACGGTCGGCAGTTGTGTATTCTTTGTTACCGTGTAAGTATCCGTTAACTACTCTGAAGTCATCTAATGATACGTAAGTGAATTGTAATCCACCATTAACATCACCAACTGCAAATACATTTTCTACAGCTGTTTGACAGAATTCGTCAACTACGATTGTTCCGTTTGGACGTAATTCGATATCAGTGTTTTCTAATCCTAATCCTTCAGTGTTAGCACGACGTCCAGTTGCGTGTAATACTGCTTCGAATTCTAACTCACCATATTTTTCTGTATCAACAACTACAAGTTCTCCGTTGTTGCGGATTTCTTTTGTTGCAGTTCCTAATTTGAACTCGATTCCTGCTTCTTCTAAGTATCCTTGAGCAAGCTCAGCGATATCTTTGTCTTCTCTTCCTAAGATTCCAGGAGCGAAGTCGATTACTGTAACTTTAACTCCAAGACGAGCGTAAAGGTTAGCGAATTCTAATCCGATGTTACCTCCACCGATAATTCCTAGAGTTTTAGGAGCTTTTTCTAATTTTTGGAATTCTGTGCTATCGTAAACATTTTTAGAAGTTGTTAAACCTGGAATTGGTAATACATTGTTTTTAGCTCCAGTGTTGATTACTACGATTTCACCTTCAAGTTGTTTAGTTTCTCCGTTAGCAGAAATTTCTACTACTTTGTTAGAAACGAATTTAGCGTGAGCTGTGTAAACATCAATGTTTGGACTGCTGTCTAACATAGCGAAGTTTTTAGCGTTAAGTTTAGAAACAACAGCGTCTCTTGTAGCTTTAGCTTCTGCGAAGTCTTTTTTGTTGTCAGCAGCTACGATTAAAGTTTTAGTTGGGATACATCCAATATTGATACAAGTACCACCGTACATCGCACTGCTTTCTTCAACTACTGCTACTTTTTTTCCTTCTTTAGCGAATGTTGCTGCTAAAGTTTTTCCGGCTTTACCGAATCCTACTACTAATAAATCATATTTAACCATAATTTGATTCCTCTTTTGCTTTAAATTTTATTGTTTATTGTTTATATTTGTTTAATAAATATAAATGAAAACTCTTTAGTTCATATTGTACTCCTAGTTTTTCAAAATTTCAAGTACTTTGCCTACAAAAGTAGACGTTTTTTCAAAAAAATTATTTTAAGAAGATGAATTATGCTTTAAATCGTTATAATATCAACGTTTTCAAGAAAATAATTTCTGATATTATTTTGATATTGCTTCTCATTATGGTATAATATCTTTTGTACAAATTTGAAATTATATGGAGGAAAACAATGACATTACCTAATTGTCCAGAATGTAAAAGTGAATATACTTATGAAGATGGAAATATGCTAGTATGTCCAATGTGTGCTCATGAATGGTCACCAGAAGATGCTAGTGGAGCAGAAGAGGAAAAAGTTTATCGTGATGCTAACGGTAACGTACTTCAAGATGGAGATACAGTTTCTGTAATCAAAGATTTAAAAGTTAAAGGTAGTTCTTCTACATTAAAACAAGGAACTCGCGTTAAAAATATCAGATTAGTTGATGGAGATCACAACATCGATTGTAAAATTGATGGTTTCGGAGCTATGAAACTAAAATCTGAATTCGTTAAAAAAATATAATAAAACAAACAGTCTGTAAACCATAGTGATTTACAGACTTGTTTTTTATCTTTTTATTAATTTCAATATTTTTCTTCTTAGTGGTAATCCGTAGTTGTACATTAAATTGAATATGTGAGAGATTACTAAATCGAATTCTCCGTAGTATTCTACGATATTTGGAGTGAATTTTGATTTAAAACCAAGTAGACTGTCGTTTAAATCTCCTTCGATTCCACCCATGGAGACTTCTTTAACACCCATTTCCTGAGCTTTTTTCATCGTATCAGAAAAGACTTTATATTGTGCAGGAAGTTTAGCAAAATCTTCATTCATACCAGCGTAAATAATTTCTGCGTGGTTACCGTAAGCGATAGTAATCGCAGCACTTATAACTTGATCCTTGCTCTTATCTTCAATCTCTAAGCTATCAAATAAAACGATTAGCTTTTCAATTCCGGCTACTTGCTCAAGAAGAGTGCGTTTTTTCTTCGGTGATTTTTCTCCAAGAGCTTCAATTTCATCTTCAATAGCTTTTTTTCTAGAATGACATTCTTTTACAGCTTTTTCTACATTTATATATGAAATGTATAGTAAAGCGTTATCCCCAAAAGTATCTAGTAAGTTTTCGAAATACTCACGTCCACGAAGAGAGATGTTTTTTCTTTTTTCAGTACAAGCTAGGGCGAAAAGGAAGTCGTCAAGATTCTCTTTACCACAGCGTCTAACTTCAACGAATTTTTTCTCTGCATCACGAATTAAGCGACGTGTATCTTTTGGGAAAAGATCAGGGACTTCTTGTTCAAGTTTCGTGACTGTGTTAAAACGTGGTTGGATAGTACTGCTCATATCAAGGCTAAAACCTTTGTGTTTATAGCCATTCTCCTTGAATACTTTAATAAGACTGTTGTTCTCTCTATCTACCTCGACATCCTTAAACACTGCTAATTTCTCATCTTTCACCGCAGTAGGTGTATCTAGTTTAACCATTTTAGCGCCTTTTTCTTTGGCAAATTTCTTAAGGCTAGTTAAAAAGAAATTAAGTAGCTCAGTATTAGTGTAATCAAGAATTGGACCACGTGGAGCATACCATAATCCCTGGCGAGTTAGAATCTGTACAGCAGCTACAATATTATCATTTTCATCTGCGACAGCTACTCTTACAGCACCCCAAGTATTTTTAATGTGAGACCACTCGATGGCTTGCATCATATTACCATGTTTGTGATTTTTTATAAATTCAGTATATTTTTCATCGTTAATATTTGTTAAAAATTTCATTATTCAATAATCCTTTAACTAAAGTACACTTAATCATAACAAATTATAGTAGAAAAATCAATTTTTAGAAGGAATGAGCGATAAATAAGTTAATTAAAATGTTTACAAGCACCTACAAAACCTATATAATATTTATAAAGAATAAAAAAAAGGAAGTAATTGCGATGAACATGAATACATTGTACATTATGCTAGGATTTATATTTGTCTATGCGATGGTTTCTAACGCAAGAGATAAGATAAAAAAGCGTGATGAAAAGAGCAAAGAAGCATTTGAAAGACTTCAAAGTCCGGCTTATAAAAAAGAATTAGAAAAGGTTATAAACTTAAGCCAAGATGATGCGTTTAACATTGCAGCATTAAGAAAAGCATACTTTTTAAATGGAAAAGATGCGAAAAAGCTAATAGAAATTGTAAAAAGAAGTAAAGGAGTTTAATTATGAAGATAGCATTAATTATTATTTTAGCAATAGCAATTTTTATGTTCTTTTCAACTAGGAACAGTAAGTCAAAAGAAGAATGGGCAGAAAAACAAAAAGTGAGTAAAGAAAAATTTAATGAACTTGTGAAAGATAGTAATAGAGAAGAAGTACTTTCAGTAGTCGATGCTACTAAAGGAGATATTCACAATGTTAAAATGATAAGAGATAGATATACAGATTTGGTACTGTATGATGCAAAAGCGTTATGGGAAGCTGTAAAAGAAGAAGCTTTAAACAGACGTGCATTGCAAGTTAAAGAGTTAATTGCTAGTGATTATACTGATATAAAATCAGTTGTTAATCCAGATGTTGGTGATATTGCAAATATTAAAATTATTAGAGAGCGCTATGGTTTAGATATAGTACAAGCAAAAGAATTATGGGAAAGCATCAGAGATGAGGTTAAACAATAATATTCGAAGATGTGAATAAAATTCAACCCCAAGAGTTAGAATAA
>CAURKK010000124.1:0-4153 GCA_963525505.1 uncultured Gemella sp. | reverse complement strand
TATTTTCAGTTTAGGATAGTTCTATAAAGCTCCACAATTACATTCATAAAATTTAGTAGTTACATGACTGAAAACCGTTATTTCCATACCGCTAAGTTGATTATCTGTAACATCATGAACTGTTGTTTCCGATTCATCAAAATTTATATAAGCAGAATTTTGGGTATTTTCTGAAATCTCTTGTTTAGAGCATCCAGACAATAAAACTATACTTAGTAAGGCATAAATCAAAAACGACTTCATCGTACAGTACCTCCTGTAAAAATCTCTGAGGAAAAATATTCATTTATCCTCAGAGATTTAATATAATTATTCCATTTTTACTGTGTTTCTAAATCTCCCGAAACTGCATCAACATAATATTGTTGATTATCTTCTGAATATCGAACCTCACATTTTAAAATCACTTAAAAATCTATTTACCAATAAATTTTGAGTCATAATTTATTTCTTTATTCCCATTGTAAGGATGATCCAATCTGTATTTGCCTACTATCAACATTAGCATACTGAATATACACGCATATCCTCCTGCACTAAATAAATATAGTTTTTGGAATGCTATAAAAATAGATTCTATAAAAGCAATGCTTAATAATATTAATAACAATCTTCTTTTATATGTAATAATTTCTACTTTATCCAGCACCTTATTTATATGTCCTATTGGTGCGTACTTGATAAAAACCACAAATGAAACAAACAATAATACAATCATTAAATTTGTACTGCATACCTGTGTGATTACTAGGTATAGTGCTATAATCGTACTAACTACCGAAATCAAATAACAGCATACAGGACTATCTGAATGATATCCTCCGGAATTTGTTCTTACTAAAATAGTAAAAACTACAAAAACTCCACTTTCAATAACTTTGCCGAAACAAAAGCCAATAAAAATTGTCGTAATTATATTTAGTAAAGCCCTTACCATTTGTGTCAATCCAAATGCATAAATTTCCTTATCATCTTCCGGAAAAATATTATTTTCGATCATATATTGTATGATTTTTTCTGACAGCCTTTCCATAACTTAAAGTTTACGCAACTTTTTCACTTTGTCAGGTAACTCTGGTTGATGATAAATAAACGCACATGCTGAATTTGCATTAAAAAGTGCAAATACAAATGAGCATAGAGCAACTCCTTTACTTATTAGCAATAAATACTTTTTCATGGTTAAAGCCTCCATTTCTTTCAACTTTTTTAATAAGTTACACTTTAGATTATACTAAATAATGATATACTATGCAAAAAATGTAATGAACTGTATGATTATTTGTAATGAAATGCATTTTTTGCAAAAATAATAATCCTCATCTCCATACCACAAATATTTTATTTTACACAAAAAGCATTAACATACTATTTCGTGTTTAATAATAACTTTATTTATTACCATTTGTTACCTCCTATTTTATAGCTTGAACACATATATTATTCTAAGAAAATATTCTTTGTGTAACTTATAATATATATACACAGTAAATGTTTTTATGTTCCACACACCGTATGTACTCAACTAGGTATTGTTTCAAAATAAAAAGGAGCTACTACTCCACAGATGATTGTCCACCTATTTGCAACAGCCCCTAATTATTAAATGAATACACTTTCTTCTATATATTAGTAAAGTATCTATATATCCTACTCAAAAGCCTTAAACAGCCAGCCTTTCTATTCTACGAAAGACATATCAAATTGTATTCTTACATTATATGGTACTACAGCACCTATTTTTTGACCATATGCTGCATAATTATTTAATGCTGTTACAAGATTACTGTCGGTCATAGCATTCTTCCACGCTTGTACTTCAAAGTCATATTTATCCGTAAATGTGAATTTAACTTTCCAAATTTTATGTTTTCTTCCCTTTATCTTTACAAATTTCCCATACCCATCAGCAACATAATTCACTTTATTTAGTGCTAAATGTAAATCTTTTGGTGAACTAAGCGTTGTACTACCACTTGTCATATATACCAAACTTGAACTATTTCTAACATGCCTTTTATAGTTATCATATATAGTGTTAAATGCAGATGATGCAATCACTTTTTTTACTGTTGAATTTCCACTACCTTCAAAGGACAACCCACTCGGACTGTCTTGAAGAGAATGTAAAAGCAGATCTCTAGCTACAGTATACCCAAGTGCTCCTCCACCATACGCAATTCCTCTAAGGCTAGCACGAACAACTGATTTATTAATCGCTGCTTTTGCTTCTACGCTGTCTTCAATTATATTATGTTCAACAGCATAATTTGCAAAGTTTTCAAAATCATTTACAGTCAATCTCTCATCAGCACTTACAGATTCCTCTATTACATAGGATTCATATATTTGCTCAACCTCTTCATCTGTCAGACCTATTTCCTAATTAAAGCTCTCTGCTAAATCTATAACTTTTTCTTCATCACCATCCTCATAGTGTGTATATTCATCATTTTTGCTTACACTAAGTGGTTCTTCATCAAAACTTATCAATGATTCATCATTAATGGCACTTTCTATACTATCATACTCTGGCAAATTTGATTCATCTATTAAGTTAGTTGTATCTTCAACATACAAAACAGTGTCATCTTTCAATAAGTCACTCGCATTAGCAGTAAGTGTAAAATTATTCAGTAATGCTGCACTTAATGCTAAAACACACATTCTATTAAGTTTTCTATTCATTGACAAACCTCCTAAACTTTTTATTATTGATACTAAGGCACCTAAAAAGTATGCCATTAATCTATTGGTCCAAAACCTATTATTCCAGCTATTACAAAAAACAGAAAAATAACTCCTATTATTGCAAAGCTACTAATACTTATCATTAAAAATATAAAATACTTACTATTATTTTTATACTTGAGTATTAAGAAACAAATGAATGATACTATTCCAATAATTGCTAAAACTATAGGCAAATACACTAATAGCATTACAATTGTTGAGTCAATAATATTACTCACTAAATACCACATCCTCTCTTATAGATACTCTTCTTTTACACCCGTAAAATATCCTTGTCTCCTACAGCTAATACTTTCCTTTTCTTCATTCCTATGCCTCATCAGATTCAATTTTCTGCCTTAACACTATCACCTTCCCTTAACTACTACAAGCATAAATACACTCATCCCAAATGAAAAGCTATCATCATATAAAAGAAATAAACAATCTGAAAATACAAATATAAATATTGCAAATATTAATCCATAAACAATTCTAAAAAATCTCTTTAGAAAGAATATTATAATTGACAGAATAACAAGAGTAGCACTAACATACAAATTCCATATTTAAAATTTTATACTGAGTAAAAACAAAATAGTATCTAAAAGAGAAATCAGATAAAACACGATTGAATTATCTGAATGAAATTCTCCAGAGTAACTTCTTATAAGTGAAGAAAAATCACAAATATAATATTCTCAATCAGCCTATTAAACCAAAACTGTATAATAATTAATTGTAAATACATTTAGTAAAACTCTCACCATTTGTATTAATCCAAATGCATAAATTTCCTTATCACCTTCCAGCAAAATATTATTTTCGATCATATCTTGTATGATTTTTTCTGATAGCCTTTCCATAACTTAAAATTTACGCAACTTTTTCACTTTATCAGGTAACTCAGGTTAATGATAAATAAACGCACACGCTGAATTTGCATTAAAAAGTGCAAATACAAATGAGCATAGAGCAATACCTTTACTTATTAGCAATAAATACCTTTTCATAGCTAAAGCCTCCATTTCTTTCAATAATTTTTTAATAAGTTACGCTTTGGATTATACTAAATAATGATGTACTGTGCGAAAAATGTAATGAACTGTATGGTTATTTGTAATGAAATGCATTTTTTGCAAAAATAATAATCCCCATCTCCATACTATACATATTTTTAATTTACAAAAAACATTAACATACCACAAATATCTCCGTCCAGATAATGAAGCAATGTGAGCAAAATACCTTTCTAGGAAATAGTTAAGCTTTGTATTGATATAAATATTTAAGAAAAATTAATTCATAAAATCCAACGTTCAAAAATTAGGATACACAATGATATTCACATATTTTCCATATATTTATGACAGGCAAAAAGGGGAGGTTACCCTCCCCATGCTGTAAATATCATTCTAAA
>CAURKK010000123.1:0-4256 GCA_963525505.1 uncultured Gemella sp. | reverse complement strand
GAGATATTTTAGCGCAACGTCCAGCACAACCAGAAGCTAGTTCATTTACAAGTGGTTACGGTAAAAACGAAGTAGAACAAGAAATGTACCCACGTCCAAGAAGAAGAACAAGAAGAGAAATTTAATTTAATAAAAAAGAAAATCGAGATTACTCGATTTTCTTTTTTATTAATCTATTAAAATGAATTTAATTTCAAAGTTTATTATACTCTTTAGTGTATTATATATGAATGAATTATTTAATGATGAATAACAGAATTTTAATAGTACATCTTCATCAGCATCTGCATAAAGATAATAGGTGATTTCACATTTTTCAATTTTAGGTTCTTCGCTATACCCTTTAACGCTTAGTAATGTTAAAGGATTTTTTAATACTAAATGAATTTTTCCCTCTAACTCCTCAACTTCAATATTTGATCTTTTACATGAAGAAATTACAGTATGAGCTATGCCACCTAAGATAGAAGCAGCAAAATAGTTTATACTGCTTCTGTAGTCAGAATTTATATCGAAGCTTATATCAGAAGATACTGGAATAAGATCATTATTTGTATATAGTTTAAAATTATGATTTGCCCATATTCCCCTAAAAGTGACGTCATAATTATTTGATTCATATAAATTATTCATATAGATTCCTCAATGAATTTTTTGCTTCATTTAGACGAGCAAGTTTTTTATCAATAACATCCATAGTACTAACAGGTCTATTGGCAAATGTTGCAAAGCCACAATCTGGATTAAGCCAAATTCTCTCTTTTGGTATAAACTTCATAACTTCTTTAACACGAGATATTATTTCTTCTAAAGATTCAATTTCATCTGTTCTTGGATTCATCACACCAAGGCCAAGTATACAATTTTCTCTAATTAAATCGCTACTAAATAACGAAGATATTTCACCAGCTCTTGGAGTAGAAAATTCTAATGTAAGTATATTAGGTAATGTCTCTTCAAATAATGGTAAAAGAGGAGTGTAAGGACCTGTAAGTAAGATGCTCTCATCTCTACTCCAATTACCTCTGCAGACATGAAGAGAAACCAATATACCTTTGTCTTTAGTATAATCAATTACAGATTTAATTAATTTAGTAGCAAATTTTAATTCTTCAGTAGGATCTTTTTTCTCAGATAATGCTGCACACATAAAAGATCTTGTCTTACCTTCAGAAAATACCACTTCGGTTAGTACAGGTTCATCAAATTGAATAACATCTATGCCTATTTTTGCTAATGAATCAATTTCTTCTTTTAATACTTTAATTATGTCTTCTCCTAGAGAATCTTTGCTATCGTAATATTGTTTTGATAGAGCAGGTAGCCACATGGACCTAGTTATTAAATAAGGACCTGGTAATGTTGCTTTGATTTTCTTATCGGTTAATTTTTTTAGTTCAATCATTTCATCAGCCACCAGAGGTTTATTATATTTTACTTTTCCTGTACAAATTGCATTTTTTATACTAATTGCAGGAACGTCTAATATTTCTAGTATTTGTTCAAAACCTTGTTTGTCCTCAATATAATCAAACATATCAGCCATACTCATCATTGTAACACCTTCTAAGCGTTCAGCAATAAAAGAAACATAATTATCACGGTTTAATTCACCATTTGTTACAATATCTATATCATTATGTTCTTGAAGATTTACCACATACTTGGTTTCTTCGTCTAATATTTGATGATAAGAGCTTAAATTAAGATTACCTCTATTTAATTTTCGTTTTGCAGTCAATAATTTCTTACTTCGAGGCATACTCCCTAGAAGTGAAGTTAAAAATGATGAATTAGTCATAATTATTCTCCGTGAAATTCACTAAAAAAGTTTAGGTATTCATTAGCTTCAGTAAGTTGTTTGAATCCTGATGTGCGACCAGAAATCCATTCTTTTAATCCTTCCATATCCATCATTTCTTTATGCTCAGGATTACTATAATCCATTTTATGTAGAACTTCTATGAATTTTTCAAATCGAGCTACGTCTAATTCTGGATGACCTGAGAAGATACAGTGATCAAAGAAATCTGTTTTTGATAAAATTTTCACCTGATTTTTATCTAGAGTTCCATCTGCAATCCAAGCATTATAGTTTAAATCTAGCATCCACGTAGCAGCTACTTCATCATTTTTTAAAGCTATTGCTGAATCAAGTTCTCCACCGACATGGTCACCATGAAGTCCGACACCGATATCGAAACGTTTTTCAGTATAATCTTTACCAAATTCTAAACCAAGTTTGTGGAGATGGTTAATAGGAATTAATCTGGCTTGTGGTGAATCAATTGCACCGAAACCTATTTTTTTATCTTTTAAATCGTTGATACTATCTATGTCGCTGTTAACTTTTACAACTAGGTAAGAACTACGGTCACGGTCAGTATCACGCATTGAACCGTTTAGTGCAGTTCCATTTGTGCGAATATTAGTATCTAACCATGCTAGAGGTGAGTTCCAAGCAACATCAATTTCTTTAGCTAATAAACCGTCTACTTGAGCTTTGTAATCTTTGTAATAAACTGGTTCAATAGGGAAGTTTTCATCTTCAAAAAATTTTGCAATAATTCCCCAAATTACAGTTACTTTTGGATCATAGATAACAGCTCCAACTTTTAATTTTGTCATAATTATATTCCTCTTTTCGTTAATTGATTTGCTAAATAAGTGGTAAGTACAATACTCGTCCCTTATATAATTATTCTAATATTATTTTTAAGGCAATTGTTGCCCAGTAATTGCTTTTCCTAACCAAATTGTAAGTACGTCAACACTTGGTGCCATAATATGACTTGCGAAAGCATCTCTTAAGTAACGTTCCATATTTCCAACACGGTTATAAGCTTTACCACCACCAACACGCATACCAAGACGAGCTAATTCAATAGCAGCTTCACTAGCGAAAATTCTAGCTGATAAAATTTTTGCTAACATATCACTTTCTTTAGCTAAGAAACTACGAGCAGCTTCATTCGTTCCTAAAACAGCAGCATTTGTTTGACTGTAAATTTTTGCTAGATGAATTTGAACAGTTTCAATCTCACTTAATGATTTTCCATCAGGATATTTTCTATTAGTTGTATGAGCTACTGCTTCGTCTAAAATTGCTTCGCATAGTCCACTATAAACAGCGGCAAGGCCTGTAATGAAGTAAGTGGCAACAATTGTGAATACTTGATTAACACCCGAACCAGCTTCTCCGATGCGAAGTTCCTTATCTAATTCGACATCGTTAATAGCCATTTGACATGATACATTACCACGCATTCCAAGACCGTGCCACGTAGATGTTTTGAATTCTAGTCCTTTACTTTCAAGAGGGAATACCCAGTTATCAATTCCACCTTTAACATCAGAAGGGGTAAGTACTAAGTAGTAAGATGCAAATTCAGCAGATGTTACCATACTTTTTAGTCCATTGAAAATCACTGAGTTATCTTTGAATTCAGTTTTCACATCAGAAATGTAGAAGTGAGTACCAGTACCTAATTCGCTGTAAGCAAGTGCCATAAATTTTTCATTTTCTACGATATCTTTACAGATTTTTGATTTAAGATTATCATCTGCATAAGATAATACACAATTTAATGCAACATTGTGCATCATATAGCATAAACCAACAGTAGCACTCGATTTAGCGAAAGCACGACAAGCATCAGCATGTTCTTGCATATCTTTACCTAATCCGCCAAGTTCTGTAGGAATCATAAGTTTAAAGTATCCAGCTTTTCCTAATTCTTTAAATACTTCCTCTGGAAATCTTTCTTGTTCATCAATTTCTTTAGCAATAGGGTCAATATATTTTTTTGCAAATTCCCTAGCTTCGTTATAAAATGTTGTCATAATAATGCCTCCTAATATTAATAGAATAATGCTTTCCACAAAAAATTATATAGTTAAAGTGAAAATCTGTAAATGCTTTAACTTTTGATATAATAAAAACTGAAATCAAATACTTTTTTAAAAATAAATTGAATTATTGTGAAAATTGGCGATATAAACCGTAACTATCTTAACAAAAATAATATATTCTAGAATATAATATAAAATTTAATTAAATGATATTCATTATCAATTAAGAGAAGTTAATTAGAAATGTTCTCTGAAATTTTTGAAAAATAACAATAAAATTCCAGAAAATTATTCACAAAATATAAATATTCTAGTATAATCATTACTTATATAGTTATAATATATTATAAGAAAGGATGTATAGAATGACAAATCAAAAAATGGAAAGAAAATTACAAGCACGC
>CAURKK010000122.1:0-4386 GCA_963525505.1 uncultured Gemella sp. | reverse complement strand
TGAGTGTTTTTGCTTGAATTTGATTGAATAGCTATATTATATTAGATATAATAATCTTGGGAGTTAGGAGAGAAGAAATTGGTAAATGAAAGATGGAATAAAATTTTAGATTTGTTAGATAAAGAAGGGTCTTTAAGTCTGAGAGAGTTGATGGAGCATTGTAATGTTTCAGAAGCTACGATAAGACGTGATCTTACGAATCTAGAAGATAAAAATTTATTATATAGAACACACGGTGGTGCGATGAAACGCTCAGTAGCACGAGGTAGTGAAGAAAGTGTCGAAGCAAAACGTGCAGACTTCTTACAGGAAAAACGAGAAGTTGCGAAGTATATTTGTGAGAATATATTGCAATCTGGGCAGACGATTTATCTAGATGCAGGAACATCGACATACGAGATGATTGAATATCTTCGAGATAGAAAGTTGACCGTTGTTACAAATTCAACGTATCATTTGCCGAAACTTATTAATAATAAAATACATACTATTATATTAGGTGGAACGATAAAACACTCTACTCAAGCGGTCATAGGTTCGGCTGCTATCGAACAACTGAAAAAATATAGCTTTGATATGTGTTTTGTAGGATGTAATGGAATAGATGAGAGTTTTGGTATCACGACTGCAGAAGAGAATGAGTCTTTTATAAAAGCTACGGCTCTAAAAAATAGTAAAAGAAAATACATTTTGGCTGATAAGTCGAAGTTCGGTCATAGAAAATTTCAAAAGTTTGCTGAATTTGATGATGTGAACATCGTATCATACGAAGTGCCAAACGAATATATAAGGTATAAAAATTTAATAGAAGTAAAAAGTATAAAGGAGGACTAATAGTGTATTATACAATCACTTTAAATCCAGCTGTTGATATGTTAACAGCGGCGGAAGATTTCGCGCTTGGAAAGTTAAATAGAACACAAGAAGCGAAATATGTAGTAGGTGGAAAAGGAATTAACATCTCAATATTACTAAATAATGTTGGTGTAGATACTAAAGCGTGGGGATTTGTCGCAGGCTTCACAGGATATTTTATAAAATCAGAACTAGATAAACTAGGTGTAAAACATGATTTTGTAGAAACTCGTGGAGCTACGAGAATCAACATGAAATTAACTACAGAAACTGAGACTGAAATTAACGGTCAAAGTAGTAGTGTAAACCTAGATAACGTGAGTGATTTCTTTGCTAAACTAGAAGTGTTGACGAAAGAAGATGTAGTATTCTTATCTGGTAATGTTATCGCGGGAATGGGTGTAAATGATTTTAAAGCTATTGCGAAGAAAATATCGGAGTCAGGAGCTACATTAGTAGTAGATAGTAATAAAGAATTAGTGCTAGACACACTAGAGTACAAACCGTTCGTAGTTAAACCAAATGAATTTGAACTTGGTGAAATGTTTGGAGTAACTTTAAATGGTATAGAAGAAATCTTACAATATGCTGAAAAATTACAAGAACGTGGTGCGAGAAATGTCCTTGTTTCACGTGGAGCAGACGGAGCTTTATTATTAACTGAAGATAAAGAAGTATTTGAAGTTAATGTAGCTAAAGGTAAGATAGTATCGACTGTTGCGGCAGGAGATAGTATGCTTGCGATGTTTGTTGCGAAATATAACGAAACAAGAGACTACCAAGAAGCTCTACGTTATGCATCGGCAGCAGGTGGTGCGACATCATTCTCAGTAGGAGTAGGAAGTAAAAAGCTAATTGAAGAATTACTACCACAAATCGAAGTTAAGAAATTAAAATAAAATTTTAATAAATTATTTATAGAAAAAATAAAAAATAAGTTAAAAGTATTTCCTCGGAAATATATAATTAACAAAGGAGAAAGAAATGAAATTAACAGATGTTCTAAATTATGACTTAGTTCAATTCGGATTCAGTGCTGCTGATAAAAAAGAAGCACTGGATAAACTAACAAGCATGTTGGTGGAAAAAAATATTATCGCAAGTAAAGATAATTTCTTAAACGCCTTACTAGCTCGTGAAGCACAATCAACTACAGGAGTAGGAGAAAATGTAGCTATCCCTCACGCTAAAAGTGCAGATTTCGATAAAGCGATGATCGTTTATGCGAAAAGTGACGAAGGTGTTGAGTGGGAAAGTTTTGACGGACAACCTGCAAAACATATCTTTATGATCTGTGCACCGGATGGTGGAGCAGACGAGCACCTTAAAGCTCTAGCTTCATTATCACAAGCTCTTATGGATGCAGGTGTAAAAGCAGGCTTAGATAAAGCTACAACAAAAGAAGATGTAGAAAAAGTATTCGCAGACTTCGTAGCGAAAACAGAAGCTCCAAAAGAAGAAGAAAAACAAGGAGCTCCAAGCGGAGAAAAACCATATATCATCGCGGTAACAGCTTGTCCAACAGGTATTGCCCATACATTCATGGCTGCGGAAAAAATCAAAGAAACAGCTAAAGCGATGGGGCTAGATGTTAAAGTAGAAACAAACGGTCAAATCGGTGTAGAAAACAAACTTACAAAAGAAGATATCGAAAGAGCAGCGGGAATCATCGTTGCGGCCGATAAAAAAGTAGAAGTTGCTCGTTTTGATGGACGACCAACAATTATGACAAAAGTTGCGGATGGAATTAACAAACCAGAAGAACTTATCCAAACAATCCTAGATGGAAAAGCTCCTATCTACAAACACGACGGAGCAGCAGAAGATTCAGAAGATTCTTCAGCAAATGAAAGTATCGGACGTCGTGCTTATAAACACCTAATGGAAGGTGTAAGTAACATGCTACCATTCGTAGTAGCCGGTGGTATTCTTATAGCATTATCATTCATTTGGGGTATTAACTCATTTGATCCTAAAGATCCATCTTACAACAAAGTTGCAGAAGTATTATTCTACTTCGGTAAAATTTCATTTAGTATGATGTTACCAATCCTAGCTGGATTCATCGGTCGTTCTATCGCTGACCGTCCTGGATTCATCGTTGGTATGATCGGTGGTATTTTAGCAGACCCAGGTATTTTAAGTCTGAAAAGTGATTTATTAGCATACACTCCTTCAGGATTCTTAGGAGCGTTAGTAGCTGGGTTCTTAGCTGGTGGAATTATCCACGTATTAAAAATTGCGTTCAGCTGGATGCCACGTTCATTAGATGGTATCAAACCAATCTTCCTATTCCCTATCTTAGGGTCACTAATCATGGGATTATTAATGATCTTCCTAATCAACGCGCCAATGGCAAGTGTTATGGAAGGATTAAAACACTTTATCGAAAGTCTTAACGGAAGCGGAAAATTCATCCTTGGATTCGTAGTAGCTGCAATGATGGCTATTGATATGGGTGGTCCAATTAACAAAGCTGCTTACGTAACAGGTACAGCATTACTAACATCTGCAGGCTCAGCAGGAAGTGATGTAATGGCTGCGGTTATGATCGGTGGTATGGTACCTCCATTAGCGATCGCTGTTTCAGCAACAATCAACAAAAACATCTGGCCAAAAGCTCAACGTAGTGGAGCGTTAGTAAACTACGTAATGGGATTATCGTTCATCACAGAAGGAGCTATTCCATTTGCAGCAAGTAACCCAGCGCGTGTTATTCCACCATTATTTATCTCAAGTGGTATCGCTGGAGCGTTAAGTATGACTTTTGGCGCTGTATCAAAAGCTCCTCACGGAGGAATCTTCGCTATCGCAGCAGGTGCTGTAAGTAATCCATTTATGTATCTATTAGCTTTAGCAATAGGTGCAGTATTAGGTGCATTACTATTAATCGCATCACTAAGCTTTGGGAAAAAGATAGTAAAATAAGATTTTAAATTAAATATAGATTATAGAAGAAACACTATTTCGATACAATTCGGAGTAGTGTTTCTTCTCTTGTGAATTAAAAATTTTAATTTCAGAAATCGGTCCATGAAATTATGGATTTTAATAAGGTGTATTTATATATAGAAGAAAAAAACAGTAGGTAAATTTTAAATTAATAAAAAATAAAAAATAGAACGTTTTCTTTTATAAATTTTAATTACATTTTAAGTAAAAATATAAAAATATTAAACTCTATAAATATATATAACCAAAGTTTTTCAAATTAATTTTCAAGTTTTCTTGATGATATAATTTCAATTTAAACTTAAAACTAACTTGAAAAAATCTTTTTTATAAGTGTTTTAAGTGTATACATCATTTATGAATGTTAATATAACAGTGTTTTTATAACTTGAAGTTTTGAAAATATTAGTTATAAAAAATATAAAAAATATAGTTATAATTTTAGGTTGGTTTAAGTTTTGTTTTGTAGAATATCTTTTGTAGTCATTATGATTTATATTTATTCAATTTTAATTTAACAGAAAAAGGAGACGGTAATGTTTAGTAAAAACAATACAAAAATGAATAATAAAAAACAAT
>CAURKK010000121.1:0-4394 GCA_963525505.1 uncultured Gemella sp. | reverse complement strand
TAACCATTTCATTAAATATCACCTCATAAACACATTATTTATTATATATCTTTTACTTTAAGATGTCAACAAAAAAAGTTGACTCTTTTTATATTTTTTTTAGTTCATTAAATATTTCAGTATATTCGCTAACGACATTATAAATCCTACAAAAATCGTTAACTTAGCTGTTAACACCATAAATGGCGCCATTGTTGTTTTGTGATTATTTGCACTAAAACCTTTAATTATTTTTATCGCTAAAGGAATAGTAACAAACACCAGTAGATTCCACCACGAAGCATATTTAATAATTATAAATAAAACATTTAATAAATATACTACGATAAAGCTAATTGCCATTGCTTTAATCGCATTATTTCTTCCGACTAATATCGCATAAGTTCTTCTTCCTGATTCTTTATCATTATCTAAGTCGCGGATATTATTCGCTAATAAAATAGCTCCAATCATAATAAACAAAGGTATTGAAACTACAATAATATCAGCATTAACAAAGCCAGTTTGGAAATAGAATGATAAAGCTATTATAATTGTTCCCATGAAAAATCCTGAAACAACTTCTCCAAATGGAGAATAAGCTATAGGATACTTACCTCCAGTATAAAAATATCCAGCAAGCATACACACTAAACCGACTAATAGTACATAGACACTAGTCATGAATGTTAAAATTAATCCAAGTCCAAAGGCTAGTGCGTACAATACCAAGGCTCCTACCATAACCTCTTTTGGACTTAAATTTCCTTTTACTATCGAACCAGAAATCCCTTCTGAATCAACCTTATCTAACCCGTGTTTGTAGTCATAATACTCATTAAATAAATTAGTTGCCGCTTGTATCAACAGGCAAGCCAGCAGAAATAATATAAATTTTAAAATTGAAAATTTACTCTCGTATCCTAATGCATACGTAGCTCCAAATAACACTGGTGCTATCGATGCTGGATAACTATGTGGTCTTGTACACATGAAAAATTCTTTTAATTTACTTTTATTCACAATATCCTCCTAGTTATCTTCTTACCTTGAATATTATACCATATTTTGAAGTGCTATGATATTAAATTTCTTCCCTTCTATTTATAATCATTTAGCACAGCGTTTTCATCGATTTGTGATATAATTAAAGAACATAAAACTATTTATTGGAGGCATTCCCTATGAAAATTGCATGGATTGGAACTGGAGTTATGGGAGAAAGTATGGCTGGTCACCTTATGAATGCTGGTCACGAACTTTTCGTCTACAACAGAACAAAGAGTAAAACTGATAACTTAGTAAGTCGTGGAGCTACACTTCTTAACGAAGTAAAAGACGCACCTAAATTTGCTGATGTAGTATTTACAATAGTAGGTTATCCTAAAGATGTTGAAGAAGTTTATTTAGGGGAAAATGGATTTATTACAACAGCTAAAAAAGGTCAAGTATTTGTAGATATGACTACTTCTTCTCCTACCTTAGCTGAAAAAATTAGTAATGAATTTCTAAAAGTTGGTGCATATGCACTTGATCTTCCAGTTACAGGAGGAGATGTTGGAGCAAGAAATGCTACTCTGTCAATCATGGCTGGTGGAGATAAAAAAGTATTTGAAGAAGTTGTTCTTCCACTAGTTGAAAAACTAGGTAAAAA
The DNA here is from genome assembly GCA_963525505.1 of uncultured Gemella sp. GTDB lineage: Bacteria > Bacillota > Bacilli > Staphylococcales > Gemellaceae > Gemella. The sequence goes on along the minus strand of CAURKK010000121.1, from coordinate 2,761 downwards.
TATTACATATTTTGGTGAAGCTGGCAAAGGTCAATATACGAAACTTGCCAATCAGATCGCAATAGCTACAACTATGATTTCTGTAGCGGAAAGCTTCAAATTCGCTAAAGAAGTTGGACTAGACTTAGACTCGTTCTTCAAAACAGTATCAACAGGATCTGGAGGAAGCTTCTCAATGACTTCATACGGACCACGTATCTTAAATGAAGATTTTAAACCTGGATTCTTTACTCATCACTTTATTAAAGATATGAAACTAGCTATAGAAGAGTGTGAAAAAATGGACATTAAACTACCTGGTCTTGAGACAGCATATAAAATTTACAACGAATTAGAAGAAGAAGTCCGTAACACAAATGGAACTCAAGCAATTTCTAAATGGTATAAACTATAAAAAAGATGAGTTGATCAGCTAGATCAACTCATTTTTAATATATATTTTCTCTCCAATTTTTAGTGCTTTAGAGTTTTTCGCGTGTCCGACTTCTTGTGTTTTAGCTACTGCTAAAGAAGATGGAATATACTCTTGAACAAGTTCAAATAGTTCCTCTACAGAAATTTCTTTTTCAATTTTTGTAAAAGTTCCTATTAATAATCCCGAAATCTTATCAAAAACTCCAATCTGCTTTAACTGTACAAGATGTGTAACCAATCCCTCTATAGAAGTTCCTAATCCTTCTATAAACAGAACCTTATTTTCTACTTCAGGAAAATATCTAGTACCTACTAGTTTTAGAAAACATCTAATATTTCCTCCGATTACTTCACCTTCTATTCTACTTCCTTGCAGAAATTTCCAGTTCACATCAAATAAAGTCTGTTCATTTTTCATAAAAGTATTTTCAAAATTAGTTCTGATTTCTTCATTTTCAATAATATTTAAAATTTGATACAAATAATTTACTCCATTTGTTTGGCTTTTCATAACATTTAAAACTGTTGTTAAATCACTGTATCCAAAAAATAGTTTATAATTTTCTTTTATTACGTCATAGTCTAAATATTCCAAGATTTCATTAGCAATATCTCCACCAGAAATATCAAAAATTGCTTTTATTTCTTTATTCTTATAAAAGGACATTAACTCCTCAGCTCGAACTTGTGCTTTTGCTCCGCGCTCAAACTTATCTTTGTAGATGTATTTAGTAAAGATAGGTACTAAACCTATCTCTACTAAAATACTTTCTAATTTTTCTAATCTGTCTTTATCTTCAATATTTTTTCCATTTGAACATACTACTAATGCTATTTTATCATTTTTATTTAACATCATACCTTACTAGTTTTCCTTATCATATAGATTTTTTAATATATACAAGAAAAGGAAGTAACTCGACAAAATCGTGATTTCTTAAGAAATAAGATTTTGTCGAGTCGCTTCCCGAAGTAGTTTATTAGATATCTAAAAAGCTTTTATAAAGCGAATTTAGATATTGATAAACCACTACGTCTATTAATTATCATACAAACTTGGTTAAAATTTATTGGGGCAGTCGCGTTTCTTTTATTCTATTGATAATATTAATTATCTGTTCGACTTTCAATATAGTATTTAGAACGGCTTTGCCCACCTTCATATTGTTTATTATTTAATCGAAGAACCATTTTTCCTTTAATTTTTCCACCTTCAAAATTACTTATTAAAGGAATAATCATTCTATCCCCTTCTTCAATCCATTTATCAGGACTTGTTAGATCAACTCCACTAGCTCCACCAATTCCTCCAAATGCAGCTAGATACATTTTATCTTTTTTGAAGTAAAGAACTTCTCCGTTACCTATAGACTTATTATACTTAGATTCATTTCCTTTATAACTATCATCTATTTCTCTATACTTAGCTTGTTTTAGTGCAGAAACTTTTTTATAAACCTGATCTGCATTATATGTATCTGGAGTTGCAGCATTATACATATCAGTAATTTCTGCCAATGACATTGGAACAACAGTAAGTCCTAACTGAGCGTTAGTGATATGCTTACTAGAATCAGATGAATATGCAAAAATACCTAACATACTGTCTACTCCTCCTCCAAGACTAACAGCGAAGAATTTGTCAGCGACTGCTTTGGCAGCACCTTTATCGTGTTCTTTATTATTTAAGTTCAATTGCTTCCATTTTAAGTCTCCACCATTGATATTAGAACCTACTTTACCTAAATCGTCACCAGTTGATGTTAGTTTACCATCATCTATTTTATAAGAACCAATAATTTCATTAATTCCTTTTACTTTTCGGTCCACAATGTATCCACCTATACGGAAATAAATTTTGTCAAAACCTTCACTATTATCAACTGTATAATATACAGTTGGAGCATATTTTTTCAAAATATCAACAACTGATTGTGATAAATGTAACTCTGAATTAAGTGCATCAATGTCATTTAAAGAAGATATTTTCTCAATAATTATCGTTGTTTCTTTATCTAATTTTTTACCATCTACACTTCCTAAGTTCGCACTATTATTTTCAGATGAACCATCTTGCATTTCCTCGTATTTAATAATCCCAAATACACATATTATAGCAGCAATAAATATTGCTATAAAACCCAATATATATTTCATACTTTTATTCATAATTTTTTCTCTTTTCCTTAATTATTTTCCTTATCGAATGTTGGAACATAGAAATGCCTTCCTTCTAAACCAAATAATTTATCGCTAAATGTTCCAGGCTCAACAGTCGCTAAGTTTTTCTCGAACATCATCATTCTAGCATCGATATTATCGATAAAGTGAATTATCTCCGCTTCTT
>CAURKK010000120.1:0-4421 GCA_963525505.1 uncultured Gemella sp. | reverse complement strand
AATACTAATACTTTTTGATCTACATCTGTTTTTTCTAATCCGTATGCTAATGCTGCTGCAGTAGGTTCGTTGATAATACGTTCTACTTCTAATCCAGCGATTTTACCAGCGTCTTTAGTTGCTTGACGTTGAGCGTCGTTGAAGTAAGCTGGTACTGTAATAACAGCTTTAGTTACTTTTTCACCTAGGTAAGCTTCAGCAGTTGCTTTTAAGTTTTGTAAAATCATTGCTGAGATTTCTTGTGGTGAGTATTTTTTACCATTTACATCTTCTTTGTAATCTGTACCCATGTGACGTTTAATAGAAATTACTGTGTTAGGGTTAGTGATTGCTTGACGTTTTGCTACTTCCCCTACTTGAATTTCATCACCTTTGAATGCTACTACAGAAGGTGTAGTTCTGTTACCTTCTGGATTAGGGATTACTTTAGCTTCCCCACCTTCTAATACTGATACACATGAGTTAGTTGTTCCTAAGTCGATACCTATAATTTTTGACATATTCTTGTCCTCCTTAAATTTATAATAACTATATTTTCAAATTTATTTGTTAAAATGATTTTTTCACTCTAACAAAGTCTTATATTACTTTTTTAAATGCTTTTCAGTTTTACACTGAAAATATTCTTCGCAGTGGCTACATTCAAATTATTTTGTCACTGCGTTCTTAATTTTTTGAGTATGTATCTGCGCAGTGGCTACATACCAATCATTTTGTTGCTACGCCCCTCATTCTTGGTGTAGCTGTGCGATTCTTACTCCTAACTTTTTTCTTCACCTTCTGGGTTCGAAAAAACTAAGGATTAAGAATTATGAGTTTACTTTCACCATTGCCGGTCTGATTACTCTATCTTTTAGTTTGTAACCTTTTTGGAATGTATCTAAGATTACTCCGCTTTCTTTATCACTTTCTTCCCCTTGCATTACTGCGTGGTGGAAGTTTGGATCGAACTGTGCATTTTCAGTTTCCACTAGTTCAACACCTTCTGATTTAAGCGCTGCTTGTAATCCTTCGTATACCATTTGTACACCTTTTAGAACTGTTTGTACTTCTTCATTAGTTGACTCAACTTGTAAAGCACGTTCTAAGTTATCCAAACTTGGTAAGATTTCTGTAATCACTTTTTGACTCTTATAAGCATTTATAGTGTCAATCTCTTGATTTTTACGTCGTTTAAAGTTTTCAAACTCTGCGTAAAGTCGTAAGTATTTATCTTCTGACGCTTTTACTTCTTCTTGCAGTTTTTCAATTTGCTCTTGTAATAACTCTTCTGCAGTTATTTCAACTACTTCTTCTTTTAAATCTGTCGTTTCTTCAGTCTCAACAGTTTCTTCTGTTGTTACTTCTTCTTGTAGAGTTTCTTTTTGTTCTTCAGTAGCCATCTCTACCTCCTAATTATTTTAAATTATTATTTAAATTATCACGTACACAAGCTATAAGTGTCATGATTTTTGAATAGTCCATTCTCTTTGGTCCAAATACGGCTATTACACCTTGACCTTTAGATGTGTTATAACTACTAGACACTAATGAAAGATCATCTATATTCCCAAGCTTAAGCTCAGTTCCTATTTTAATAGATGGTTTGTCTGTTACTTCATCATTATCTAGAAGCTCGACTATCTTATCATCTTCTAAGAGCGATACTACTTCTTTTAATTTTTCTACATTGTCTATATCGGGTTGCTTAAGTAAATTGTACTTACCCCCTAATGCTATAGTCTTTTTAATTTTATTTTGCAACAATCTATTTAAAGCCACCACTATCATATCGTAGTTGTTAACTTTATTCTTTAGATATTTTTCTAACTCACCGTGAATCATTACGTGAGCTGTTGCCATATCCACATCATAGAAGTAACTTTGTAGAAGTTTATTAATCTCCCCTATATCTTCTGCAGTGAAATCCGCATCAAGTTTATAGTTTTGTTGGAATACCTCTCCTATATTTGTTACTAATATAACGAGAATACTACGACTACTTAGAAGAATAACCTCTATCTTATTAATGCGCCTATCCGTTTTTGTCGGGGCTAGTATCACCGCCGTACAATCAGTTAAGTCCGATAGTACTATTGCATTTTTTTCTAGATAATTATTTTCTGAAACTATATCACCACCAGAAAGTTGTTTAAGTTTTTCATTCTCACTATTCGATAGTTCATAATCTTTTTTTATGTAATCTACATAATAGCGATAACCTTTTTCCGAAGGTACTCGACCTGATGAAATATGAGTCTTTTTAATCAATCCTTCTTTTTCTAACTTACTCATATCATTTCTTATCGTTGCCGAACTGAAATCAATATTTTGAGCAATTTGCTTAGAACCTACAGGCTGATTAGTCGTAATAAAATTTTCGACTATAGATTGAAGAATGAGTACTTGTCTATCTATTAACATCGTCATCACCTATTCTCCAATTTTGTGTTTTAGCACTCTAAGTATCTGACTGCTAATCACATATATAATAATATCATTAAGGTCAAAATAAGTCAATAGCTTTTTTAAAATTTCTTTGACTTTTTTTGACCTTTCTGTTTTCCATATAAGAAAAACCTTGTAATACCAAGTTTTAAATGAGTCTTAAAAAGTATATATTGAAACAAATAATAATAAAACCCTTCAAAAATTTTCATCACTTATGATATAATGAAGGTTCACTTATGATATAATGAAGGTTAATCAATAGAAAAGGAGTTTTTTATAATGAAGAAAATATTTAGACTTTGCACTATACTTTTATCTTCCCTACTTATACTTACAGCATGTAGTAGTGAAAAAACAAAAGTATTTACTACAAAATATGGAAGCAATCAAGAAAATGAAACAACATTAACTTATAAAGGAGAGGTTGTTAATAGATTAAAAACTATTTCTAATATCACTGACCTAGGAACTGATGAAGAAGCAGCCTATAATAGTATAAAGACATCTATCGACCAAGAGAATAAAGATATAGATGGACTTTCTTACACTATTGAAAAGAAAGATGGAAAAGTAATTATTACTTGGGATTTAGATTTTACTAAAATAAACTTTGAAAAAGATAAAGATCGCTTGCATTTCAAAAAATCTTCTTTAGATGAAGAAAGAAAGTTAAGCTACATAGAAGAAAACCTTAAGAAAAATGGCGCTGTAGAGAAAAAATAAAATTTTATAAATAGAGTGTTTATCAGCTAGAACTTTTAATCTTGTTGATAAACACTTTTTTTCTTATGAATACACTGGATTTTATCCTCACCTTCCTTGTATCTTCATGAAAATTCTTGTATAATAAGTAAACGAAAGAAGTTAATAGAGGTAAAAATTTTGGAACTTATTGAACTTAGAAAAGAACTCGAAGAAATTAACAAAAGAATAACGGAATTTAAAACTTCATTAAAAATAGAAGATAAAACTGAACGAGTTGCTGAAATTGAAAATATGATGCTTGAGACTGATTTTTGGAATGATAGCGAAGCAGCCAGTCTGCTAGTTACAGAATCAAAAAGTATAAAAAAAGAACTTGATGAATTTAGTGAAATGATAGACTATTTAGAGCACTCTGAAGAGATGGTTGAGTTTTTAAAAGATGAAGATGACGAAGAAATTTATCAAGACTTACTAGAAACAGTAGTAAATCTTAAGGATAGTGTTGAAGATTTTAGTTTTAGATTATTATTTTCGGAAGAATACGACAATAATACTGCTATACTAGAAATACATGCCGGAGCTGGTGGAACTGATGCTACAGACTGGTCAGAATTAATGTTACGTATGTATGAAAGATTCTTCACAAAACAAGGATTAAAATACAGCTACTTAAACTATCAATCTGGTGATATCACTGGAGTTAAATCAGCAACTATAAAAATTGAAGGTGACTTTGCATATGGATTATTAAAAGGGGAAAAAGGTGTTCACCGAGTTGTTCGTATCTCACCTTTTGATCCATCTGGTAAAAGACATACATCGTTCGCTTCAATAGACGTAATTCCAGAATTTAATGATGATGAAATTAACATTGAAATTAATAATGAAGACTTAAAAATAGACACTTATAGAGCTCAAGGAGCTGGCGGACAGCATATTAACACTACTGATTCAGCAGTTCGTATTACCCACCTTCCTACTGGTATCGTCGTTCAATCACAAGCAGAACGAAGCCAAATTAAAAATAAAGATGCTGCGATGAAAAATTTAAAATCAAAACTATATCAACTTGAAATAGAAGAAAAAGAAAAAGAATTAGCAGCAATTCGTGGTGAACAAAAGGATATTGGATGGGGATCACAAATTCGTTCTTATGTATTTACTCCATATACAATGGTAAAAGATCACAGAACAAACTATGAAGTATCTACAGTAGACAAAGTAATGGATGGTGAGATAATCGATTTTATCGATGCTTATCTACATTACAATATGAAAGAAAAAGA
>CAURKK010000119.1:0-4462 GCA_963525505.1 uncultured Gemella sp. | reverse complement strand
CGGGATATCGAAATATACTTTTCTTTATTTTATTATTAGTGTTTATTCAGATTTTAAATAATTTTATCAATATGTTTTACGAAAGTGATGATACATTAGCAATTATTCACTTACCTGTTACAGGATCTGAAATATTTTTTAGTAAATTGTTCACTCTACTTTCACAAGTTATTAGTAATTTTACTCCTCTAATAGTTATAAACTTGGTTATTGGATTAAATACAGAGTTTTCAATTCAAAAATTTTTCTTCGTATTAGTATATAGTTTTGCATTTATGATTACTTTAATATGTTCTATTATGACACTACTTTCATTTATTACTTATATCCCAAATTTTAAGAAGAATAAAGGGAAAGTTAATGCAGTTACAATCTTTATTGGATTAATAGCTTTAATAGGATACATATTTAATTTTGCTCATACTTTTAAAAGTAGTGGTTCTGAATATAAAGGGGATTTATTTTTAAATATACTCGTGTTAGATATTTCTATGACCTATACTTATTTAATAATAACTATAATCCTAGCAGTTATCTCTTTCTTTACTACTTATGTATTCGTAGTAAAAAAATACATGAAAAACTTATATAGAATATCAGGTAGTACATATACATCTAGTTCTAAAACTGTAAAAATTAAAGAAAATACTAATAGTACATCAACTACACTATTTTCTAAACTAATTAAGAGAAATTTAAAACTATTGTTAAACAGTACAATTTCGACAACTGTATTTACTAATCTTCTTATCACGCTTGGTATATTTATAATTCCGATTATAGAAATTAGAAAGCACGGAGGTATTACACTACCACCTATATTCTACCCAGTAGCTATGACTATAGGATTCACGTTAGCATTGTACATTAATTCTAATCCTATGAATTTTACAAGTATAGCAATATCACTAGAAAAACAAGATTACTATTTTTTAAAATCTCTTCCTTTTGATTTCAAAAAATACCTAAAAATCAAATTAGTAATCGCCACTTGTTTACAACTTGGTTTTGGATTACTTGCTCTGATTGTGATGTTAGTTATAACTAAAACACCAATCTTATTAGCAATTGTAACTATAATATCTTACATTATTTCAAGTCTTGTCTTTTCTTTCTATAGTTATACAAGCGACTATAAAAAATTATATCTAAATTGGAACACTATCACAGATTTAGCTAATCGTAGTTCGATAAATCAGGTGCTATTAACTATTTTAGCTTTCGGAGCTATTTTATTATTAGTACTACTTAATGTCTTAACATTCTTCTTAATTGCTATGTTGCCATCATCAGCAAATATAGTAGGAATAATATATTCTCTAATACTAATTATACTGTTGATTCTTGCAACAATAAAATTAAGAAAAAATGTATTCGATAAAATATATTCATAAAAAAATATAGCGAGAGAGACTCAACAAAATCGATTTTTGAGTCTTTCCCGCTTTTATCTTATTCTATTCCCCTATAATAATCACTGTCTATTTCTCTATAAGGAGCTATGTCTTGAACATATTCTAATACTCCTTGAAATTCACCATTTTCATCATAAACACCTGCATAAGTGACATGAACAAACTTCCCTCTTGATTCTGATTTAAACCACATTTCGTACTTATCTTTTTTTCTATCTCGTAAGTTTTTCATTATAGTTTTAACTTTTTCTAGGTACTTAGGTGGATGACATAGTTCTACATTTCTACCTACTTGACCAGGTGTGCGTTTAAAAATCATCTCTTCTTCTGAACAATGATCATTATAATATTGAAAAACTTCGTCTTTATTAACAAAAGTAATTTCCATCGGTAAATGATTTAATATTAAATCAATTTGATTTAATGATAAATAACCATTTCCTATTTTCTGATGTGTTTCTCTATTGAAAGTTTCTTCTTTAACTTCTTTCGGTTTGTATGTAATAGTGAACTCTCCTTCAGGAGTTTGTATTACTTTCGTTAATTCCCCTTCTTTTACTTCCATTACCTCACTGTCATCACTAGTAATTTTAGTTTCAAAATCTTCTCTGTGAGGTATCCACTCTTCCTGAGGTCGAATTATTGCATAACCATAAACATCACTGTCTTTAGCGATACTCAACCAATCATCTTGAGTAAATGTTTCTAATAATATCATCAGAAGAATCGATTCTTCTTTAAAGATCATTTCTTCAAATTCTTTAACAAAAACTTCAAATTTTTCTTTAACGACAGCTATCTCTACATTAGGTAGTTTTTCCGCTTCTTCTTTAGCAAGTTTGAACAAATCTCTTATTTCATCATCAACACCCCACATAACCTTAGGTGGTGCATCATGACCATATTTTTCCATTATAGGAAACATAAGTTCTTCTTTGCGTTTATAATGAATATCAAATTGTCCTAATAATTGCAACTGACGAAGCAATCCTTTTAAAACTGATACTTTTGTATCACCATCATCTAGCTTAGCATAATTGTCCAGAATTCGCCGAACTCGAATAATTGCAGCTCTTAAAGCTAAATTCTCTTGTTTAAAGACTTGAACAGGATGTCCTGGGTGCTCGCTATCTTCAACTTCTACAGTTTTTATCGCACCTTTAAACAAATTAGCATGTACATTACATAGCTTCATTACATCTTCAAAAGTTACACCAGAATCTGAATTCATAAGCTCATGCTCCATTAAAGATATCTCAATAGCAGATACTCCAGAAAAATGTTCGTTGAATTCATCTTGAACAGATTCGGCAGACTCACCTTTATGAAGTCGTAATAATATATCTCTTAAAACTTCAATTCTCTTTGTAGCCATTAGTCTAGTCCTACTACTTCATATCCATTAGCTTCTAATGTAGCAATAATTGTTTCAAGTTTAATTCCTGCCAATTTTGAACCCATTCTAAGTGAAGTCTTTCTCCCTACAGTATTTCTCATAATCGGATTAGCTAAAGGCTTAAACCCCAAATCTACTAAAACATCCAATACTTCTGGATGCTTATCAACAACTTGCGCAACTGGTATACTCACATCAATAATATTATCCATTTCTCATTACCTCACTACCTTATATTATTAATATAATTATATCATAAGCCATTGATAATCGCTATCAAATTAAAATATAAAATAAAAAGGTGCAACTTAGACATCTCTATCTATGTTACACCTTTTATTTTAAAATTAATTTTATTAGGGAAGTTCCTATAAACTATTTCTCCACTCAAGAAGTTTTTCTACATCTTCTTGTTTGATATAATCACTTGCTACCGCTTCTTCGATTAAGTAATTATAGTTAGTTAAAGTGTGGTACTCTACTTTATCTGCTGTAAAGGCATCTTGTGCTTTCTTAAGTTCATAACTAAATATTGCTACTACTCCTAAGACTACTGCCCCAGCTTCTTCTAAAGCTTTGGCTACTTTTAATGAAGATAATCCAGTTGAGATTAAATCTTCAATAATAACAACTTTTTGTCCTTCTAGTAATCTACCTTCGATTTGATTTGTTTTACCGTGTTTTTTAGCCGAGTCCCTAACGTAAATCATAGGTAAATCTAATACTTCACTTACCCATGCAGCGTGAGGAATACCTGCTGTTGCAGTACCAGCTACTACTTCTACTTCTGGGAATTTAGCTTTAATTACTTCACTCATACTAGCTGCTATTTCACGACGAATCGCAGGATATGACATTGTAATTCTGTTATCACAGTAAATCGGTGATTTAATTCCAGATGTCCAAGTGAAATAATCATTTGGTCTTAATGCCACTGCTTCAATATCTAATAAGTGTTTTGCTATTTTTCTTTCTAATGCCATGTTCTTCTCCTTTATGTTAGCTGTATATCTAATATTATTTTACGAATTGACTTTTAATAAGTTTATAAACTTCAAGTGGATTTTGCGATTTAGTTATAGAACGACCAACCACGATATGTGTACTTCCTTCTTCGTTGGCAACAGTTGGAGTCGCTACACGTTTTTGATCTCCTACTTCATCTGTTTCTAATCTTATTCCTGGAGTTACTTTTAAGAAGTCATCTCCACAGTTTTCTCTAATTAATCTTGCTTCCCAAACTGATGAAACTACTCCATCAAGTCCTGCTTTTTTAGCTAGTTTAGCATAATTAATTACACTCTCTTCTAGAGATACAGATATTAACTGCTCTTCTTTCATCGCTTCTTCTGATGTCGAAGTTAATTGTGTTATCGCTATTACATTAGTATCTACACTACCACCTTCAACCATTCCTCGTTTTGCTGCTTTTAGCATTTCATAGCCTCCTGCAGCATGTACAGTAAGAATATCAACTTTGAATTTCGCTAATCCTTTTGTCGCACCATAAACTGTATTAGGAATATCATGTAGTTTAAGATCTAAGAATATCTTATGTCCTAATTCTTTAATTTTTTCAATAACAACAGGTCCATTTTGTAGGTATAATTCCATCCCTACTTTTACAAATAATTTTTCTTCACCAAATTTT
>CAURKK010000118.1:0-4576 GCA_963525505.1 uncultured Gemella sp. | reverse complement strand
TACAGCGTATGCAACAGCAACTTAGTTTTTAAGGAAGAATGACGTAAAAAACTTTAGTTGCAACTGCTGGGGTGTATCTTAGTATCTTTATGAACAATAGTGAATACCCACCCTTCAAAATCATTATCCCCTCTCTATAGGCTCATAATACCTTCTTTAAGATTTACATAAACTAAAAAGAGTGTACTATTATTGAGCAAGGATATAAATTTTTATAGTATTTTCTATAAGACAATAACAAAAGAAAAAGCGAGGAATTTTTTATATGTGTGGAATTGTAGGATTTGTTGGAGAAACAAATGGAGTTAAATTTTTAATCGATGGACTTAGCAGCCTTGAATATCGCGGATACGACTCAGCTGGTATTGCTGGTGTTGTTAATGGGGAGGCTAGCGTTACTAAGTCTGTAGGTCGTATTAAAAATTTAGAAACCTTAATACCTAAGGACCTTCACTTAGAATTAGGTATTGGTCATACACGTTGGGCGACTCACGGTGGAGTTAATACAACTAACTCTCACCCTCACCAAAGCTTCAACAAACGTTTTATTTTAGTTCACAATGGAGTTATCGAAAACTTCCAAGAACTTAAAGAAAGATTTTTCAAAGGAGTAGATCTTGTTTCTGAAACTGATACTGAAGTTATCGTTCAATTAGTACAAGTTTATAGCGACCGTGGTCTTGATACTAAAGAAGCTTTCAAAAAAGCTGTATCTAAGTTACAGGGATCTTATGCACTTTGTTTAATCGACACAGAAGATAAAGATACATTATATGTAGCAAAAAACAAGAGTCCACTTCTTATCGGACTAGGAAAAGAAAATAAAAACTATGTTGGTAGTGATGCTTTAGCAATGATTAAGTACACTAACAACTTCTTAGAGATTAACGATGGTGAATTTGTTATCGTGAAAAAAGATAATATAACTATCGAAGACAAAGAAGGTAATGTTATAGAACGTGAAAGTTTTTCAACTAACTTAAACGCTGGAGAAATCGATAAAGGTATCCATGAACATTATATGATTAAAGAAATTCATGAACAAGTAGGAGCTATGCGTAATATCATCTCTCACTACTTCGATGGACATGATGTAAATATTGACAGTGAAATAATTAATAATGTGAAAGATGCCGATAGATTATATATTATCGGATGTGGTACAAGTTACAATGCAGGTTTAGTAGGCAGAAACTACTTCGAAAAATGGGCTGGCATACCTACAGAAGTACACTTAGCGTCAGAATTTGCTTACAACGTACCATTATTATCTAAAAAACCAATGTTCATCTTCCTTTCTCAATCTGGAGAAACAGCTGACCTTCGTGCAGTACTTACAAAATTACGTAGTATAAATGCAGATTATAAGTTCTTAGTACTTACTAATGTTGATGCTTCAACTCTATCTCGTGAATGTAACTATACATTATTACTTCACGCAGGTGTTGAAATCGCCGTTGCATCTACTAAAGCATATACTGCTCAAATCGCAACACTAAGTATACTTGCTTATGAAGTAGCTAAACAACTCTCTAAACAACCTAAATTTGATATCGAGCAAGAATTATCCGTAATTACTTCTGCAATCGAATCAATTTTAGATGATACAAAAACTATCAAAGACTTAGCTAAAAACTTATTCACAGAACGTAATGCATTCTATATTGGACGTGGAATTGACTACTATAGTGCATGTGAAGCAGCTCTAAAACTTAAAGAAGTTTCATATATTCAAACAGAAGGATTTGCCGGAGGAGAATTAAAACACGGTACAATCGCTCTTATAGAAGAAAGAACACCAGTAGTGGCTCTTATCACAAGCGCTAAACTAGACTTAAATACACGTAGTAACGTGAGTGAAGTAGCTAGCCGTGGTGCTAATACTCTAATTATTACATTAGAAAAATTAGCTCGTAAAGGTGACTACGCAATCCCTAACGTAAACGAAGACCTTGCTCCAATCGCAAGTATCGTAGTTACACAATTATTCGCATACTACGCGGCTTATACTAAAGGATTAGATGTGGATAAACCACGTAACTTAGCTAAATCAGTAACAGTAGAGTAATAAAATATAAAACAATTCAAAACGACTCAGAAAAAGATTAGTTCTGAGTCGTTTCTATCTATTTAAAAAAGTTAAGCCTTTTCTCTTTACAAACTATAAACTTCGTTTTATAATAAACCTATAATAAATAATTAAATTATCTTCGGGGCAGGGTGAAATTCCCGACCGGCGGTTAAAGTCCGCGAGCGCAAGCTGATTTGGTGAAATTCCAAAACCGACAGTACAGTCTGGATGATAGAAGATATAGAATTAATAAACTTGCACATATTACCTTACTACATATGTATATTTGTCATACAATGTATTGTGCAATGCTTATTTTTCATACCTTTCAGTCCCGCTTTAAATTTTTTAAAGTGGTGTTTTTTATATCTAATACAGATTTTAAAGACACCTTTTTAAAAATTATATTGCGGTTATTTTTGCCTATGAAGATAGGAAAGAGGATTTAATATGTACAAAAAAAATGTTCATTCACTTGTTTTAAGTGGAATGCTTGCAGTTATTGCTCTACTTCTATCTTTTTTTAGTTTTGCTGTGCCATTCTTGCCACCATTTCTAAAATTTGATTTCACGTTTATCCCGCTATTCATGGCGTTGTTATTATTAGGTTATAAAGATGCACTTTTAGTGTCATTCTTAAAAAACTTCCTACACTTCGCATTATTATCACATGAACCTATCGGATCAGTCGCTAATATCGTTGTAGAATTTACTTTCATCAGCATTATCGTATTCTTCTACAAAAAAGGTACTGCAAAAACAATTATCGGTGGTATCTTAGGTACTTTAGCTATTACATTATTCATGTCATTACTTAACTATTTCGTGTTACTTCCAGCGTACGGATATATCATGAATCTAGCTGATATCGTAACTAACGTGAAAACTATTGTAACTGCTGGTATTATTCCATTCAACCTGTTAAAGGGTGCTTTAATAACATTCTTATTCTTCGTTACTAAGAGTGTTTATAAATCAATACCAACAAGTATCCGCAGTCGATTTGCATAATAATAAAAACTAATTAATTAATTTAACCATGAAAAATTCCTCCATTACATTCACCTTACTGTAATGGAGGATCCCTTTTTTATTAAATTTCCTAGGGAATATTTTATTACAAAAATTATTTTTACACCCTACACCTATCTTATTCACTTAATAGTTCATCTAATTTTTTCGAGTGAGTTACTTCTTCAACATTAGTGTCTTTTTCGTTAAGTACAGTATCAATATTCAACTTCTCATCATTATTAACTATTAAACGGGCATATATTTTTTCTCCAACATTTCTAATACTCTCATAGTCAATTTTATAATCTTTAATTTTTGCTTTCGTAGTAAAAGCTAATTTATCTTTTTCTAAAATTAATTTTTCATAAAATCCACGTGCATCTGCTGTTTTCACAATTCTTATTATTTCCTTATATTTAGGATTATTTTTCATGTAGATAACTCCGCCTATAGCCGCAATAAATGTCATTGCTCCTAATATTTTTTTCCTCATTTATACTTATCCTCCTTCTTTTATATATTATAATTGGAGATTTTTAAACTCTCTTGTTAGTGTATTTTTTAGTTAACTTTTATATTATAACTTTTTTACATTTTTTGCAATAGTTTTTTAAAATTTAAATCATTTCTTTTATTTGTGACTTTCAATGTACTATTTTGTCACAACCTTTGAGTAGAATAATTACTAGAATTTCTTTTATTCCCATATCATATTTATAATCAACATTAAGTATCTGTAATAATATAAAAAACTCGTGTGTTTTAGTACAAAACATGATATAATTATAGGTAACTATACAATATTTTGAGGTTAAACAATGAAAAAAGCTATTTTAGTTATGACATATGGTACACCAGAAGAATATACATTCGAGGGTGTAGCTAACTTTTTCACAAATATAAGAAGAGGCAAAAGACCAGAAGACGAAGAAATCGATACACTTTTGAAAAACTATCTTCGCATAGACGGTTCTCCCCTTCAAGAAATAACACTTAAAGAAGTTGAACTCCTAAAACAGGCTGTTCAAGAAGATTATCAAGTTTATTTTGCTAATAAATTTTCAAAACCATACATCCCTAATGTGATTTCAGAAATGGAAGATAATAATATTGAAGAATGTATATGTCTAATTTTAGAACCACATTATTCATTCTACTCAATCATGGGCTATGAAAGATTCATTAAAAGTGACAAAATCAAATTCAATATAATTAAATCGTGGTATAAAGAAGAAAAACTTATCGAATTTTGGGCTGATGAAATTAAAAAAATTATCGATGAAAAAGTAAATGGTGATAGTTTTAAAGTTATCTTCTCTGCTCACAGCGTACCAGAAATCGCCTTAGAATACAATGATCCTTACGTTAATCAAATTTTCGATATGACTAAAATTATCGCTTCAAAAATCGGTTTAAAAGAAGATACCTACACTAATACATGGCAAAGTGAAAGTGATATCGGTATGCCATGGATTAAACCCGATGTCCTAG
>CAURKK010000117.1:0-4584 GCA_963525505.1 uncultured Gemella sp. | reverse complement strand
TTGTACATTATCTAACGAAACTCTCTGGTTCCGAAAAAGCATCCGCCGAATTTTCGATAACTTTTTTCCTCGTCAACTAAATTCAATTTAACCTTTAGAACTTAGTTCGGGCGCTATAACTATAAATTAAATTTACCTCCTACTTTTTATGGTATATACTATTATACTAAATGAAGATAATATTGTAAAATCAAAGGTATTCTTAAGGTGAATTTGGAATTTCAAATACCATTCATTTTAAATTTAATGCTTAATTGTATTTTTTTGAAAAAAATGAATTAATGCTAAAATAATAAAGCCTACTTACCGTATCATGGGTAAGTAGGTGATTTTTATTATTGTTGTTTCTGAGTATTAGCTGCTACTTCTTTAGCATTTTTCACTTCATCAGGAAGACTGATTTCTTTAACATTATTTACGTTAGAGTATTTGATTATTTGCTTAATTTTCATTGTAGTTGGAGTAGGCGTGTTTTTAGTAGCAAGCTCCATTGTTACTTCATTGTTCACTGGAACATAGTCTTTAGTAACTACAAGTTTAATTGAAACGTTTTTGAAATCAACGCCGGCAAATGCACTCGCAGTCACTTCGTTTCCAGAAGATGCGTTAGCAATAGCAACCATAAGTTCTTTAAATTGATCTCCATTACCAGTGTATGTTAGAACATAGTTTCCATTTTCTTCTGTCTTCTTGAAATCTTTAGAGATTTTTTTGTAGAATTCTAAGATTTGATCAGAATTAGCAATTTTCTTAAGGTTTTCGAATTGAGCAGTTATAGCATTGTTTGAGCTTTTAACCCATTCATTTTGTCCTGTCGATTTTGCATAAGCAGTACCATCTTTGATGTATAATTCTAGTGTTTGGCTTTGACCTTGAGCTTTTACATCAGTAGTAGCTTTCATTGTAAGTGGCTCCATGATTAGAGAACCAGATACAGTGTTTTCAACTGTTTGAGTTTGTTCACCAACTAGAATTTCAGAGCTGTTAGTAGCCGCGAAATCTGTACTTTTTATGTTTTTAGATGATTCAATTGATTTATTGACAATTTGTTCTGCTGATGCTCCTGTGCTACAAGCAGCAAGAGTAACTGAAAGAATAACAGTTGCAATAATCAATAGATATTTTTTTAATGATTTTGTCATGTGTCTCTCCTTAATATTAATGAAAATAGATAAATAATCTATTTATAAATTTTCTTTTTATAGGATTATTCTACCATATAATAGGGTATATTACTATATATAAATTTATTATTATTAAAACACTTGCATAAATTATAGCTGTCTAGTCGAAGATTAAATCATCATAGGTGAATATGAAGTATTATTCTTGTTAAAATTTTATACAAATAATAAAAAATCTATTTACTTATATCAATGATGGATATATAATTATATCAAAGATAGATATATCGATGATGGATATAAATGAAGAATATCTCTAATTAGATTAGGAGGGATAAGATGGCAAAGTTAAGCCCTTATGAAACGGGTGAATTAACGGATAGTATATTTTTTACACTTCTAGTTTTAACAGAACCTATCCATGGTTATTTAATAATGCAAAAGGTGGCAGAAATTACTGATAATAATATTATTATCGGACCTGCGACAATGTATACAACTTTAGGTAAGATGGTTTCTGTAGGCTGGATAGAAGATAAAGAAATCGATAATTCGAAAAAAGAATATCATATTACTCCAAAAGGTATGGAAGTTTTGGAGAAAAATTTAAAACTTCGACAGTTTTTACTGGATGCGGCTAAGAAGTTTATGGGTGGTGAAAGTTATGAGTAAATATAAGGTGATACATGCATTCGCTTATACAAATGAAAGTATTATGAGAAAATTAGAGAAGTATAGTGCAGAGGGCTGGCATTTTAAAAAGTTTCTTGGATTCTTCGTTTTATTGGAAAAAGGAGAAAAAGTTAATTACAAATACGAATTGGTATACGATAAAAAGTTCGATGCAGAACGTAAAGACTTCTACAGATTTAACGGTTGGGAAGTAGTTAGAAATAGTTTTTTCTGGCAAGTATTACGTGGTGAACCTACAGCGACTACACTATATACAGATAATCTGAGTAAAGACTACATGTGGTTATATAGAATAAAATTTAATGCGAAAATCATGTTAGGATGTCTGATATTATCTTTGGTGACGTATTTTATAAATAAATATTTAATGCCGTCAGAAGTAATGGATTTTATTTTTAGAATGAGTGCAGTATTTGCAGCGGGAGTGGTCACTACCACAGGATTCCTCTATATAAATTATTTATTTTTAAAGAGAAGAAAGGATTGAATTTATGAAGTATAAATATGTTCCGGTATTTATAAGCTATGATAAAGTAGCGGATAAAATGAATCATCTTGCTGCTCAGGGATATGAATACGATAAAGAGGCTATAGTGGCAATTAGAATGAAGAAAGTCTCAGAGACTAGCGATAAGCAATATAAGTTTATCTTTGACAAACAGTTTACATCAGAGATAGAAGAGTATTATAAAGCAAGTGGCTGGAAGCTTCATAAATTTCAAGTTTATAATTTGTTTAGGCTAGCTGAAGGAACTTCGAGCTCGTATCCGATATATACTGATACCGAGACGGAATTAGAAATTGCTAAATATAGATTGTTGAGATTTATAGTTTTATTTATTTTAATAAATATAATAGGGGTATTGTATTTTACTAATATTAAATGGGTAATTAATAGTGGAATATCTGATCTGTTAGCCATGTTAATAGGTGGATTAATAGGTGGTATATTTGGTTACTGTATAAGAGGACTTGGAATGTTTTTACCGAAATATTTCAAGTTAACAAAAGAAATAAAAAATAATGATGAATAAAAAAGGGATTTAACTTTTAATAAGTTAGGAAATGAGGTAAGGGCTATGATTTTAGAATTTAAAAATGTAGAGAAAAGTTTTGGTGATAAAAAGGTTCTTAAAGGTGTTAGCTTCACAGCGAAAAGTGGAGTGGCTAATGGATATTTAGGGCGAAATGGTAGTGGTAAGACTACAAGTTTTAGAATTCTGTTAGATATATTCAAGCCAGATAAAGGGGAGATTTTACTAGATGGGAAACCTTTAGATCACAGTAAGGTGAAAATTGGATATCTTCCAGAAGAACGCGGAATGTACGATGGTGTTGGTTTAGTAGATCAACTTACGTACTTTGGAATGCTAAAAGGCATGAAGAAGAAAGCAGCACAAACAGAAGCGAAAAAATGGTTAGAGTACTTCGAACTAGAGGATAATAAACAAGCGTTAAAAACATTATCTAAAGGTAATGCCCAAAAAATTCAAATTATCCAAAGTGTTATGAATGATCCAGACATTCTTGTTTTTGACGAACCGTTTAGTGGACTTGACCCGGTGAACGTATCGAAGTTAAAAGAAATAATTACAGATTTTATTAAAAAAGATAAACTTGTTATTTTCTCATCTCACCAAATGCCAGTTGTAGAAACATTCTGTGAGGATATTAATATACTAGAAAAAGGGAAAATTACTCTAAGCGGGAATCTAGATTATATTAAAAAGCAACTAGGACATGGAAAAATGATCTTGAGTGTGAGTGGTTTTGCGAAAGAGGAACTGCTTGCTAACCTTAAAGCTGTGCCATTAGATATTGAGTACTCATTGGTGCCAGAGGGAGTGCTTCTTGATTTCAAAGATGAAGGAGCTAAAAAAGAGCTTTTAGCAAGATTAGCTGGAAGTACGTTTAATATAGAAGAATTCAAACTTTATAAACCAACGTTAGAAGAGATTTTCAAAGAACAGGTAGGTAAGTAATTATGAAAAATTTTAGTACAGTATTTAATTTTGAATTAAAACAATTTTTTGCCAAAACATCGACAAAGGTCATTATGGCAGTATATTTCATTATAGCTATAGGTATAACATTCATACCGTCGATTGCAAACAGTAATCTGTTTAAAGGTGATAGTAACGATAATTTTACGCGTAGTGCATATGTTGTAAAAGATGCAAATATTAAATTAGATGATCTAAAAGAAGCTAAAAAATACGATAGTAAAGAGGCTTTAGAAAAAGATATTAAAGCTAAAAAATTAGATGAAGGTATCGTTTTAACTAAAGATAGTTATGAATATTTATCTAGACAATCTATTTTTAGTAAAGATAGCAGTGAATTCAAAGAAGCTTTTGGAAAAAATGTAGAAAAATTAGTCTATAAACAAAATGGTTTAGATTATGATAAAGTAACTAACGTAAAATCACATCTACCTCAACCTGTACCTGTGAACGTAAGTGGAGATTCTGATATTCAGACACAAGTAGTAAATGTTGTAGTAGTTTATGCGCTTACATTCATTGTCTATATGACGGTAGTTCAATTTGGTAGTGTAGTTGCAACAAATGTTGTTAAAGAAAAAAGTAATAGAGCTATGGAACTATTAGTAGTCACTGTAAATCCTAGAACGTTAATTTTAGGGAAAGTATTAGCTTTATCGGTTGCAGTACTTATTCAAATGGGATTAATCATAGGTGGTTTATTTGCAGGTCTAAAAATTAATGGTTCTAGATATAGCGATAATATTAAACATATTATAGAAAAC
>CAURKK010000116.1:0-4590 GCA_963525505.1 uncultured Gemella sp. | reverse complement strand
TGACAATACAAACTCAGGAAACAATAATTCTACTGCAGAAAAACCTGGTGACAATACAAACACAGGTAATAACAATTCTACTAACCCTAATACCGAAGTTAAACCTGATACTAAACCTGATAACAACCCAAATCCATCTGACAATATTATAAATAATATATTCTCAAACGATGATTTTGGAGTTAAAGTTACCCTAACAGACAAAACAAACACAGCAAAACTATCAGTAACACCAGTAGAAGATAAAGCCCTAACAACTACAGTTTTAGAAAAATTAAATTTACCAGCAGATAATCAAATCAGAATATTAGACTTAAAACTTCTTGATAAAAACAACACTGTTGTTAACTCAAACTCAAAACGTACTGTAGCTATAGTATTAAAAGAAGGAGAAAAAGATGTCGCTATCTATCACATAAAAGACAATGGGGACTTAGAATTAATAGAATCTACAACGAAAGATGGCGTAGTAACATTCGAAATCAATCATTTCAGTAAATTCGCAATAGTATCTAACGCAAACAAACCAAGTAATTCTACTAGTAAAAATTCTACTTCAAATCACGATAATCCTGCAGGTAATACACTTACTCAAAGCAAGCAACAAAGTGAAGTTACACAGCCTAATACTAGTGCATCACTTAACAAATTATTACCTAAAACTGGATTAACAAACTCTAACTTAGCTTCATTAGTTACTTTAAGCTTACTTGTTAGTGGTATGGCAATCTTTGCTAGAAGAAAAAACAGAAGATAATATTAAACAATAAAGTCAACAATATAAGATTATCTAACTAACACAAGTAATAAATACTATCGATGGGCTAAACCTGATACTTTAGCCCATCGTTGTTTTTTCGACATATACCAAATAAAATTTTAAAATAATTATAATCGAGTAAAATTCATATCTTTAAAACTTCGAAAGAAATATTACTTATATTATATCTCTAAAATATAGACGATTACATAATAGTCGTATTATCTATTCAATATTAAAAAAGAAAAATTTGAAAACATGAAAGAAAAGTTTTGAAAATATTATATTGATAATAACTCCTATTGATTGAATTTTTGTCTAATTTGTTGTAAAATTGAATTGCTTATGAAAAAATATTAAAGAAATTTTATATTTTATTAAAGATTTAGGAGATATGATAATGAGTAAATATCATTTTATAGGTATTAAAGGATCTGGAATGAGCTCACTTGCACAAATCGCTTATGATATGGGGCACGAAGTACAAGGCTCAGACGAAGAAACATACTTTTTTACACAAGAAAAATTAGAACAAAGAAACATTCCCATGTTCTACTACGGAGCAGAAAACATTAAAGACGGTTACGAAATAATTCTAGGAAATGCATTTGATGAAACACACGTTGAATACAGACGTGCTAAAGAACTAGGTTTAAAAACTTATACCTACTCTCAATTTCTTGGTAAACTTTTATCGGAAACCCCTTCAATCGCAGTAACCGGAGCTCACGGAAAAACTACTACAACTACAATGACTAGTAATATCTTTAAACATAGTCATATTACATCTTACCTAATCGGTGATGGGACTGGACACGGAGAAAAAAATTCTGAATTCATGATTGCTGAAGCATGTGAATATTATAGACACTTCCTTGCTTATCATCCAGATTATGCAGTTGTAACAAACATAGACTTCGATCACCCAGATTATTTCAACGATGAACATGATATGTTTGATGCTTTCCAAAGTTTTGTAAATCAGGTGAAAAATACAGTTGTAATATGTGGAGACGACCGTCTTGCTTCTCAACTAAAACCTGCACACGCAAAAACAGTCAAATATGGATTTAATGACGGAAATGATTACCAAATAAAAAATGTCCAAACTACACCAGAACATAGTAAATTTGATATTTACAAAAACTCTAAATTGTTAGGAACATTCACAATGGCAGTCTTTGGGTTACATGATATATCTAACGCTACTTCAGCTATAGCTTTAGCTGATATGAATGGTATAAGTGTAGAAAAAATTCAAGAATCATTAGATCAATACAGACCTGCTGAAAGACGATTCAGCGAACATAAACTTGGGAACAACGTAGTCGTTGATGACTATGCTCACCATCCAAGCGAAATAAAAGCAACAATTGATAGCGCACGTAGAAAATATGCTGATAAACAGGTTATAGCTATCTTCCAACCTCACACTTATACACGTACTGCTAAATTCTTAAATGAATTCGCTGAGAGCTTAGAAACTGCTGATAAAGTATTCCTTTGCCCAATATTTGCTTCAGTACGTGAGAAAGAAAAAATTGTAGGAATTGAAGATCTACAAAAAGTAACAAAAGACGCAAAAATAATAAATAGTGAAGATGATTTCGATAAACTAAACTTCGATAACAGTGTATTCCTATTTATGGGTGCTGGAAATATTAATAAGCTTTGTCACAAATTTATAGAACAAAATCAAAATAATTAGTTGTATTTAAATCAAACATAAAATATAATTAATTATAAGAACTCAAGGAGGAAATATTATGTTAGATATAAACTGGTTAATTTTAGCATACGCTGGAATCTTTTTAGCAGGTCTAGGAGTTTTAATCCTATGTATTAGTGCTGCAATCACTCTTGGTACTGTTAAAAAATCTGTCGTTATCGCAACTGAATGCGTAGAAGACGTTACAAACATTGCAGAAGATGCACTAAATCTTGCTAAAGACCTAAATGAAACAGTTAAAAAAGTAGAAGGTAACTTAGAGCCAATCATGGCTGAAACTCATATTTTATTACAAAACACAAATATCCTAGCTGAAGACTTACAAGTTAAGTCTGAAAAATTAGATCCGCTATTCAATTCAGCAGAAGGATTAGCAACTTCTATCAATGGTTTACAATCATCTGTTGACAACATGAAATCTAATGTTACTGGATTCAAAAAAAATACTGATGAAAAAATCGAAAGTCTTTCTGGAAAAGTAGAAGAAAACAAAGCTAAAGCTTCTAATCTACTTAACAAATTCTTAAAGAAAGATAAAGTTGAAGAAGAAAAATAATATTTTATAAAGAGAAGAAATCAAGAGATAATCCGATTTCTTCTTTTTTATCTCTTAAACAAGATTTATATGACAAAACATCTTTTTTGAGAATATCAATAATAAAATGAAATTATGAAATTTGATAATGGATAATAGAATAAATAAAACACTATATACAATATAAATTCACCAAATAATAAACCTTATACTTACATTATATTTTTATATTAATCTATACCACTTTATAAAAAATTCACTGAATTACTTGATAATTATAATGGGAAGATGTTTTCTTGAAATTCTTTTAAAAAATATAATCTTTATACTTGATTTTATTTTAATTTTGATATATTATACTCAAGTATTATAAATTTTATAGAAGGAGAAATATTTTTTATGTTAAACGAATTTAAAAAATTTGCATTTAAAGGTAATGTATTAGACCTTGCTATCGGGGTTATCATGGGGGCAGCTTTCGGAAAAATCGTTAGTTCATTAGTAACTGACATTATGATGCCACTTATCGCTCTTATATTCCCAGCTAAACCAGATTTCACAAACTTAGCATGGGAAGGTATCAAATACGGTAACTTCATCCAAATCACTATCGACTTCTTAATCACGGCTATCGCAATCTTCATTTTCATTAAAGCTATTAACACTGCTAAAGATAAAGTTACTAAAGCTGAAGCTGAAGAAAAAGCACCAGAAATTGATGCTAAAGAAGAACTTCTTAAAGAAATCCGTGATTTACTAAAAAAATAAAATATTAAATTTTTAAGGTCTGACAATGTCGGATCTTTTTTTATTATAGATTATATGTGAAAATCCCTTGGAAATAGTCTTCCAAGGGATTTTTTTCTATATAGATTTAGAAATTTTAATATTTTGATAATATTTAAAATTACTCTTCCTCATTTTTACGACGTTTTATTGCTGCAAATAGACCTACAATAGCTAAACCTAATCCAGCTAACTCACTATTATTTTGTGATTGACCTGTATTAGCTAAACGTTTAGAGGCTTTTAATGTTTTATTGAACTTAGTAGATTCTTCAACACGATTGCTACTAGTAATTACAGTATTAGAAACTTTTCTAAAGATATGAGTAACCACTTCACCAGAATTATCAACTTCTGTTCTTACAAAAACATAACCTTTAATTTCGCCATGATCAAATGCTTCATTTAATTCACCTAATACCTTAGGATATTTAGCATCTGCTGGTTTTAATTCATTACCATTTTCATCAATCCATTTCGTGATAATCAGTTTGACTTTTGGTAATTGAGTAGGATCTGGAAGCTCACCATTTACTCCACCAGAAAATTCAGGCAAGTTTACTATTGGTGGTTCTATTGTGTTTCCATTGCCATCAGTACCACTTGTTCCTATTGGACCTGTATACTCTGGTATATCCACTCTCGGTGGTTCTATTGTGTTTCCATTTCCGTCAGTACCACTTGTTCCTATTGGATCTGTATATTCTGGTATATCCACTTTTGGCGGTTCTATTGTGTTTCCATTTCCGTCAGTACCACTTGTTCCTATTGGATCTGTAT
>CAURKK010000115.1:0-4606 GCA_963525505.1 uncultured Gemella sp. | reverse complement strand
AACGGCCTTCTAAGCCGTGGGTCGGGGGTTCGAATCCCTCCTGGATCACCACTAAGAATGCAGTCACTGCAAGGGTTTACAGCCTTTGCAGTGACTTTTTTATTATCCTGAAACAGTGCGATAATATAAATTTACGCAATCGTTTGCGCAATTAACTATGCTATCGATTTTGAGTTAAGAATCAAATTATAGATAGATATTTTCTACTAATTGGAATTCTTCTTTTTTATCATTGATTGGATGAGCATAGACCTTTATAATCATTTCTGTTGTATCATGGCCTACTAATTTTGCAATAGTGGTATATGGTGCGTTTGCATTTATAAGATTACTAATATAGGTATGACGGGCTGCATGAGAAATAAGAGGTTTATTAATATTGAGTTGTGTTCCAACTGCTTTAAAATAGCGATTAGTAAAGTTCTTTTTTTTCAATAGGGCCTGTTCCAACTTGATTAGCTAAAACCCATTTACTCTTAGAGTTCTCTTTTGCTTCTAGTAGTAATTTAACTAACTTAGAGCTAGTGAAAGGAACTACTCGGTTACTGCTTTTTGTCTTAGTTGCTTTACGTGCTAGTCCTAATTCTGTTTTACCCCATGAAGCGTTGATATGAAGTTCTCCATGTTTATCGTCTAATATCTCTACTTTATTCCAGTATAGCGCCTGTAATCCTCCAATTCGAATACCTGTTTGAAACAATAATAATATTGTATATTCCAGATTGTGCCCTTTAAAGTAGTCTAAGAATAAATTGACCTCTTCATGTGTTAACGCTTGTTTAGGATGGAGTGGGGCAGTAGTATTTGGTTTGATTATCCCATCATAAAAGTACTGAGGGATTAAGTCTAAACTATATAGTTTTCGCAACGTCTGCCGTAATATAACAAAGTTTTTTTGATAGCCGTTGTATGCTGATCAATAAACCTTTGTATTAATCCTTTATTAAGTTTTTTTATGGCAATTTTACTAAAGTAAGGTTTAAATCGTGATTCAATAAGATGAAGTTAGAACTTTTTTGTAGCAGTGGCTTTATCTCGTTTTGTAAAGCAATGGAGACAAAAAGAGTAATAGTTTTTATCCGCTGCAGTATTTGATGATTTTAGTTTTAACTTTCTTGCTGCTAATTCATTGATATAATTTAGTTTATAAACAACTTCATCACGCTTCATAATTATCTTTTGTCGATGTTTTCGTAGCTTTTTTACTGGTAAAACTTTTAGAATTATAATTTTTCCGTTTTCATCTATATATAAAGGTAGATTACGGAGGCAGTAATAGCGAATCCCACTCTTTTGTAGGATATTAGAAATACTTCCTTTACTTATAGGAAGTGGAAACATATAATCTCCTTTCTACGATCGGAGCGTATTTGTCCGAGAATGTTGGAATATAGTTTTCTTCGATAAGTAAATTGAGTTATTTGATGAAA
Organism: uncultured Gemella sp.; assembly: GCA_963525505.1. Classification (GTDB taxonomy): domain Bacteria; phylum Bacillota; class Bacilli; order Staphylococcales; family Gemellaceae; genus Gemella. The sequence goes on along the minus strand of CAURKK010000115.1, from coordinate 3,176 downwards.
CAAAAATTTACAGCTACAGTGCTAGTATCTAATAGTATAGAGTCTTAAGTGCATTAAGAGAGAATTCATGTTATAGTAAATTTAAAGAGGTGAGAATAATGGAACATTACATTGAAATTATTGTTATGCTAGCACCTGGATTTATTGCTAAGGAAGTTGCTAGAGCATTAGGAAATGTGAAATCAAGAAGTAGTTCGATAGACCAAATATTAAATTATTTTGTATATAGTATTTTTTGTTTTTTTACAACGCTACTTATATATACAATTATCAATAAGTTGCTTGGTATTGATAGCCTGCAATATTTTCAACTTGTATTCTTGGCCATATTAAGTGGGGTTAGTGTCGGATATGCTTGGCAGTCAATAGTAAAAAAAAATGTTAAGCGTATAATCGATAAGTATACAAGTGCGAATAATGGTTATATGTATTTTCAAGAAGATAGCATGCTCAATAATTGTATGTTAGATGGCAAAGATCATTTAATTCAAATAATTAAGTCAGGGAATGTGATAGCAACAGGGAAATTTCTAGGAGCAACATTTTCGAATGAAGATACTACTGAAATAAAAATAGATAGCCATCCAGTGTATGCTAGCTGGCTATCTGATGAAAGATATAGTGAGTCTTTTGGATACCTACATTCTATATTTGATATTAAAAATGATATCGAAGTTAGAGAATATGACTATCCAAATGGTTTCTTTGAAGAGGGATTCTCAGCAGATAAAATTACTTCTTCGGAGTAGGTGATGGGGGTGGCGGAGCAGGACGAACAGGCTTGCCACTAGTAGTTTTTTGTGCTCCGTCTCTGCGTTCGTATCCTTCGTTGATAGGATTTTGAGAGTTTTTAGCCATAATATTCCTCCTTTCTATAAAGATATTTTTATTATATCAAAATTATATTGATATGGACTCATTTTTCTAGATATATTATTTACTAGACAAAATACATGGATGTTTCCTTGTATTTTATAGGGGGAGCATCCCTTTTATTGGATGCCGAATAGGAATTACTATTCTCGTTTAAAATAGAAGATAGTAATTATTCGCGAAGAAAGGTAAAGAGCCGCCTAATGATAAAATGAAGCTGGACTAGAAATCACAATATTTCATCATAGGAGGTAGAATGTTGTCCAGATCATATTCACAAGCTAGTAAAAATTCCACTTAATTTAAGTATATTGAGTTTTATGGGAGGTTTAAAGAATAGCCTCAAGATATTCCATAAACATGCCAATTTAAAATATAAGAATGTGGAAATAGATATTGATCTGCACCCATTTTCTTGGATAGATATAATTAAGCTACTCTTGGGGAATGAGTTCGGTATTCTACCGGACTCATTCCTTTTAATTTGTACGCCGAATAGGTATGACTAATCCCCCAGTTAAACTGGGGGTCAGTAAAATTTCTTAGAGAAAAGGAAAGAACCTCCTAGTGCTAAAATGGAGATGGTCTGGCAACCACAACATTTCAACATAGGAGGTTCAATGTCAATGAATGACGTAAAAAGCTTATCACATAGTAAATGGAGATGTAAATATCATATTGTTTTTGCTCCAAAATATAGAAGACAAATAATTTATGGTCGGATAAAAGCTGATGTAGGTAAAATCCTAAGAGATTTATGTAAGAGAAAAAATGTAGAAATTATCGAGGCAGAATGCTGTCCAGATCATATACATATGCTAGTAACGATTTTACTACATTTAAGCATATCGAGTTTTATTGGATATTTAAAAAGCAAAAGTAGCCTCATGATATTCGATAAACACGCAAATTTAAAATATAAGTATGGAAATAGACATTTCTGGTGTAGAGGATATTATATGGATACGGTGGGATGATATGAAGGAGCGATAAAAGAGTATATTCGCAATCAACTACAAGAAGATATAGCACAAGATACATTAAACTTTAAAGAATATACCGACCCGTTTACGGGTGAGCCGGTAAAATAGGCAAAATAAAAGCCCCCGAGTAGGGGGCAGCCAGTGGTAATAGAGTGGTTGTCAGATCATTCAATGCCCTCTTTAGAGGGCCACCACTAGAGAAAGACCCTTATAGGGTCAAATCATAAACACCCGTTCTACGGGTGGTTATGATTTGAGCTTAATGCGTTTTGTATTGTAATTCAAGACATAAAAAACTGCACCTCCAAAAATTGTGTCCAATTTTCGGGGTGCAGTTCATATCACCTTACGGATTTTTTCTTAATATTTTTTAAAAAAGTACATCATGAGAGGCCCAATAAGCACCTAGAATCATTGCGTTTGAATGTGTTTTGTTATTAAAGTCTATCGCCTTAGGTGTATCGTATTGAGAACCCGAAGTCCAATAATACCGTTGTTTATACTTATTGTACTGAAAATAGTAAGTAGTTATAGTTTGTTTGCCACTATTAAGATTTCCGATTACATTTATTGCCCATACGGTTGCAAAATTATCGTCTTTTACGAATGTAGCACTACTAGTATCAGCATAGTATTTACCATCCATATACTGTGAAATAAAAATCATTTGTGCATCCACTGTATTTAATTGTACATTGAACCCAAAAAGTGATAGCGTTAATAGTGCAATTGCATAAAATTTCTTCATAATATCCCCCATACAAGCAAAAAAAATTCATATTATGCTCATGTTTATTATTGCATATAACTTTAAAAATGAAAAGAAGGAGTTTTATATAGATCGTTTATGACTTAGAGTTATCTATTTATTGATGGATTTTTTTGTGTAACTACTTTTATTAAGCATCTAGTAAGTTATTACTATAATTTGTAATAACTAAGGAGACTTTTAGGTGAATAAACCCAGTGTTTATCTGTCTTTTGACCTATAAATCGAATTGGTCAAATAAAAAAAGTCAAAAAAAGTCAAAAATTATTAATTTGACCTATTGACTTTTTGACTTAATATGTTTATTATAATGACATAAGGTTAAAAAAACCTAGAAATAAAGCAAGAAATTAAACAGACTTAAAAAGTCAAATAGATATACTTGTAGTAAAAAAGTGAGGTAATTTATATGAACAACAACTTTAACAACTTTGGTAATGAATTTTCTAGTATGAATGATTTGTTTAATCAATTGATGGGTAATATGGGTGGTTATTCCACGGAACGACGTAGTTATAAGATTAATGGTCGCGAAGTAACTCCAGAAGAAT
>CAURKK010000114.1:0-4617 GCA_963525505.1 uncultured Gemella sp. | reverse complement strand
TGTTCTTGTAAATTTTTTCCGAAAATTTCAATACTACCAGATGTAATAGTTGATAAGGACAACATGCATTTCATTAAAGTTGTTTTTCCAGCACCATTTGGCCCTAGAAATCCATATATTTCTCCTTCAGCAATTTGAAGATTAATACCACTTAAGATTTCTTCCTTATCAATAGTTTTAAAAAGTTCTTTTATTTCAACAACATTTTTCATTTCTATACCTCTCTTTCTATATCCTGCTTTCTATACGAGATTCTTTTTTTCGGGAATATAAATACTAACTTGGATAGTCTCGTCTTTTAAAAGAACTATTACTTATTTTAGTCATTTTATTTTTATTCCTGAAAAAATTCATTCTATTAAATTAAACTATACTACTCGATATTAATATCTTTTCTTGAAATATTATAAATTGAAACTGAAGCAATAATTATACTTATGAAGCTAGCAAATATTAAGAATAATGAATTGTCAACAAAATTATTAGTCAAACTTCCCGGAGTTGCATTAGATAGTAATGCAGCTAAACCAAGTCCTGAAAGCATTGTTATAGGTGTTGAATACTTAATCATACCTATAACAAAAGGTAATACCCCAATTAATACTGTCCCAAACGTAATTCCTATTAGATTAATTAATTGATTAACTACTGGGATATAATCTGATTCAGTTAAAACCGCGACTAATTTAATTAATAATTGAATAACTAAATGTGCAGTAAAATGAGCAATAAATGATATTACAATCACCGATATAACTTTTCCCCATAGTAATTTAATTTTAGAAATAGGGTAAGAAAACAACTGGAAAATTGTTCTTTGTTTAAATTCATCGATAAAAATTGTAGACAATAAATAAGCTTCAAAAATCAAAAATGCTGCTTTTGTAAATAAAGATGAAAACAATGATGTTGCAATTGCCCAATTCCCCCATTTATCAGCAATTCTAAAATTATTAGAACCCTGCCCTACAAATTCTCCCAATTTATTATCCGTACCTAGCCCCATAATTATAATTCCCGTAACACCTAATACTATCGATATAGTAACAAACCAAGCCAAAAATAATCTAGATTTTGAAACCTTATTTATTTCAATTTTAATAAGTGATAACATAGATTTTTTCCTCCTAAAAATAAATATAGTTCATATTATTTAAACTATTCTAAACACATATTTAAATAACCGTTTAAATCAAATAAGAGTATAAAACATACCGATGGTATTACTAGAACTAAAAATAATACATACTCTTGGTATGTTAATGAGTTTTTTAATAACATACCTGAGTATGTTATTTTTAAAATATCAAATACATAAAATATATTTAGAATAAGCACAATAACCGACTAAATAAATAATATATCAATAAAAAAGTCATTGATAACAAGAATACCATAAGATTAATTATTTTATACCTTTTAAGTGATTAAATAATTGGAAAATTACTTCCATCATTTCATCAGAAATCAATTGTACCCCAAGCTCATCAAAAGAAAGTTTAATGAATTTCATTTTTCTATTTAGTTCCTCTACTGAATAAACAGAAATTTGGAATCCAATCCAAATATTTAAAGTTAAAACAATCAAATCAGCTAGCTCTTCTGGATATTCTGTTTTAATTGATTCATCTTTAACACCTTCGTAAACTCGTTCTCTAATTTCTGGTAAAAAATCAGAAAATAAACTTAGATACTGCTCTCCTAACAAACGTGGGCTCCTTAGCTTAATCGAAGCTGAGTATACAAGCCTCTGTTGTTCAAAATTAGAGAAAGCATCCATCAAAGAATTTTGTATTTTTTCTAATCCAGTATCTCCTCTCCAATTATAATTTAAAATCTCTTGATTATTTTCTTTAATAATTGATTGTAATATTTCTTGTTTCGACTCAAAATGATGATAAATAACACCTTTTGTCAATCCACCTAATCCATTTATTATATCTTGTATTGAGGTATTATCAAATCCCTTTTTTAAAAATAAATCTTTAGAAACTTCTAGTATTTTTTTTCTAGTTTCATGTGGATTTCTATTCCTTGCCATAATATCTCCTTCCTATCATACCAGTGGTATGTAATTTCATTATAATGCACTAAACTAATAATGTCAAGTTTCTTATTATTTCCCAAACTTATTTTAAGGGTTTGGTCCTAATGTCAATTCTAGTTGTAATACTAAGCTATCTTTTTCAGGAATATACTTTTATTTTTTTGTTTTCCTTTTATGTCACACTTAATAGTAAATAAATTTGAAAGTAAAAGAATCAAAAAATGTTTAAGCAGACTGTTCTTTTTTAACAGTTTAAAGAAAATATTCCAGCATATATAATAAATATCAAAATTATTAAATTTATTACTATAACACATAATAATCCCCTTTTTACTGTTTAGTCCAGCAAAAGGGGGATTATTATTGTTATTTTCTTATTTTTATATCTCTTTTTCTTTAATACCTTTTACTCTCCATAAAATAATTTTAACTTACCAGCAAGCTTCTCATTATTTTTTCATCACTTGAATACACAATCAATAAATTTACCAATAATATTTTTTCTCACTTAGATATCGCTCTTTTTGTTCCTTAGAATCACGATGATTCCTAGCTCCTAGTAATTCATCAGTTGATGATACTATAGGATCAATCCAATCAGCTTTAGCTCTAATCCAGTTAATTTCATCATCGCTAAGTTTACCAACCTCTTCTAATCGATTAGCCATTACCCTCAAATCATTTGCTTTTTGAAAATCGTCTAACATATTAAGCAGAGCTAAAGTTCGTTTTTTCTCTTCATCAATCCTCTCTTGTAATTTTCTTTTGATTTCCATCTCTTCTGCATAACGACGTGCTGCTTCTTCTCGTTCAACCCTCAAGTTTTTAATTTTATAATATTCCTGGTAAATCATAATTATAATTTCTGGTATTAATTGCTCAATTGTAAATTGCTGAGTATCTTTAATATATCTCCCATTCATTATTTTAAAACGAAATTTACCATTAGGAATATAATCATACTTTCTTATTCTAGGTTTACTGGCATATGTGTCATATCTCTTACTGTCATTGTATTCGGCGAGTTTTTTTGCTTCTTCTTTTGTTAGTTCATGATTTACTTTATCTGTCAATTCTATAATCTCAAAACTAACAATATCTTTATTAATTTTAATATCCCAATCTTTTGTGACATTATCTCCAAGTTTTTCAATAATAGTGACAAGTGTATTTAAAAAACAATATAAGCGAGGAAGTGAACTTAAAGGAATATCTTTTACAAACCTTGGTTTCTCCAGATTATTAAACCTATGCCTAGAATCAAAATACGGATATGCTGCTGCTTTTTCTCTTTTATTCCATTCTTCTATACTATCCCTTAAATTTGCTACAGTTTTATGAAGTCTTTTATTTGAATGATGAGTTTGATCTGAAATTACTTCAATAATACGATCAACCTTAGTTATTTCCAAAAATGACAATGAATTTCTAATACTATCAACATCTATTGTAAAAATATCTATAGAATTTTCTTTAGGTGTTTCTTCTTTTTTCAAGGTATTTTTTAATTTACTATTTTTTAATGTCTTTCTATAAATATGAACTTCACTAACTTTATTTTTAGGTAGGGGAATTATAAAATCAGTTAAATCTTGCCTAGTTTTTTTCCTATACCAATAACCACTCTTAGGAATTGGGATATCAGCTTCTCTACATTTATTTAGTAAATCAGAGTAGTTTAAATCATATTTTAATGAAACCTGCTTAGCACTTATTTCCCAAATTTCTTCGTAGAGTTCTTCTCTAAAAAATGTTTTTATCATCTTCATATAAATCACCTTTCCCTTTATACTTTATATCCTTATCTTTATATTTTCCTAGCGAAAATGCATATTCAAAAACTTCTAATTCTTCACTTCTGTATTTTCGCTTAATATAAAAAGTAGTTCTTGTTTTAAGCTATTGAATTCGTCTATAATTTTATCCAAACTCTTTTCTATATTCTCAACACGTATTTCAGATAATTTCCCATTATTATAAGAAATCATTCTTTCAGCAATAATATGATAAGACCAGCTTTCTGTAAAACGTCTATCTTTTTCTTCATTATGAATAGCAAACCCTATAGGAAGAAGATTATTTCTTAACCCTAAGGCGACTGCCTGAGAACTTATTCCCAAATAATCTCCCGCTATTTTTAATGTTATCTTATTTAATTTTCTAATATCCTCATCACTATACTTAACCATTTAATATCACCTATCTTTTATCTTACATTATACTTAACTTTAGTTTTTAATATTTTCCCTTGGTAAATCAAATTATCATACTTGGTGTAATCTGACTCTCCATAATATATTTTTATCATATCTTGGATTGTAAATTTATTATCATTATCACTTTTTACTTTTCTCCAAGTCGTTGCCATATCAGCATTAGATTCAAACGGACTATTCTCCTAAAGTATGTTCTATACCATTATAGTTTAATACAAAGTGTAGCTATATAGTCGTTTCCATAACGTGATAGTCTATGTCTTTTGTCACACGACTCATAAAAATCTATCATAGCAAGCCCATTTTTAAGTTGTCCTCTAATCTGAGTTTCTAAGGTATGGCTAAATTCATATC
>CAURKK010000113.1:0-4637 GCA_963525505.1 uncultured Gemella sp. | reverse complement strand
ACTTCATTTACTTTAATAAAAGCACTATCCTCAATAAAGACATTTTTCTGATTTAAGAAATGAACTGCTGTTTCCAATTTCATGAGGTCATCATTATCAAGATTCCCTTTTTTAATTTTTTCAGAATCTATCATTCCCTCACTACAAATCATCCTAGATACAAGTTGATCAGCACCCATCTCTAGTGAGAACAGAGCAACTGTTCTTTTTTCTTCTTCAGAACGAGGATTTTTACCAGCAATATTTAATGCAATATTAAGCGCAAAGGCAGTTTTCCCCATAGCAGGACGTGCGGCAAGAATAATTAAATCCCCTTTACCAAATCCTACGATTTTATCTAATGCTCCATATCCTGTAGGTACAGCTACATTTTGTCCTTCACCTGCCATACGAGCTAAGATTTCCTTAAAAACTTCCTCTGTAACATCTTTCATATTTTTAAACTGAGATGTTTTCGCACGTTCCATAGCACGTTCTACCTGATCGAATAAAGATGCAGTCAACGAATCTATATCAGCATTTCCTTGATTCATCTCCTCGGTACTATTTAAAAGGGCCGCACGAATTTCTCTGTAAATAGAATATCTTTTTACTAGATTTGCATAATGCATAATATTACGAGAACTTGGAGTAATATCATATAAGTCCACTATATATAATGAGGCATCCACTGTTTTGAATGCCCCACTATTATTTATTTCTTCAAAAATCGTAGTGGTGTCAGGTATTATTTCCTTCTCATCTAAATGTAAAATAGCACTATAAATATCTTTATTTCGTTCATCATAAAAGTCATCCGGATCTACTATCGCTTTAACTTCTATTAATTTTTCCGGCTCTTGCATCAGAGCCCCTAACAACGATTGTTCTGCCATTACAACAGAATCTATATGATATTTCATTTTATCACCTTCATTAATCTACTATTGTTCCACCACGTGAACTTTAATAGTTCCTTCTACTTGATTGTGTAGTTTAATTTTAACATTTGTATAACCTAAAGCTTGGATACCATGTGGTAAGTCAATTTTCTTTTTATCAACTTTAAGGTCATGTTGTTTTTTTAGTTCTTCAACGATTTGTTTAGAAGATACTGAACCAAATAGTCTTCCACCTTCTCCAGCCTTAACTTTAATTTTCACTTCAAGTCCTTCTAATTGTTTTGCTAGAAGGTTTGCTTGAACTAATTCTTCTTGTTTATCTTTTTCTACACGTTTTTGTTGACCTTTAAGTGTAGCCATATTTGCATTTGTTGCTGCTACAGCTTTTTTGTTAGTTATTAAGAATTTTGCATATCCATCTGCAATTTCCTTAACTTCTCCTTTTTTCCCTTTTCCTTTTACGTCTTCTGTGAATATAACTTTCATTACAATTTCTCCTTTTATCTATATTTTTATTTTATGATAATATTTTATCGATGGCATCATTTAGTCGCTCTAAAGCTTCGTCTAAATTGACTCCCTCTATTTGAGTTGCTGCGTTGGCAAGATGTCCTCCACCACCAAGCTCCTCCATAATTAATTGAACATTTATATTCCCTAATGATCTTGCTGAAATACCTACTTTTCCTTCTTCTAAATATCCTATAGCAAAACTACACTCAATTCCTTTAAGAGTTAGAAGTAAGTCTGCACTTTGGGCAAGCATTACATTAGTATAATATTTATCTTCAGGGGCTTTTGCCATGATAATCTCTGGTGATTTTTGAATAGAGTTATTAATGATTTCTACCCTATTCATAAAGTTCTCAAATGGTTCTTTAAGAATTGTTTTAACTTTTATTGGATCCGCTCCATTACTACGTAAATATGCAGCTGCATCAAACGTTCTAGATCCAGTTCTCACAGAGAAATTCTGCGTATCTACTACTATTCCTCCAAGCATAACTGTTGCAGCAATAGGAGTAATTTTTTCTATCTTAGTTTGATATTCTATTAACTCTGCTATTAATTCCGATGCTGATGATGCATACGGTTCGATATAAGTTAACAATGGATTTGTAATTATATCTTCTCCACGTCTATGATGATCAATAATAACTTTTCTATTAGCTTTAGATAGTATCGCTGCATCTATTACACGCGATGCATCAGAAGTATCCACAACAATTAATGTTGTTTGTGGCGTCATAAGTTCCCAAGCTTCATCACTATCTACAAATACTTTTGATAGTTGTTCATCTTGACTATCAATCTCAAACATTACCTTTTTAATAGTCTCATCTCGATCACTCTCATTTAAGATAATGTAGCACTCTTTCCCTAAAAACTTAGAAAAAGTATATATACCTACACATGCTCCAATAGCATCGAAATCAGGACGTTTATGCCCCATTACAATTATCTTGTCACTGTCACTTACTATATCAGCTAACGCATTAGAAACAACACGCGCCTTAATTCTAGTACGTTTTTCTTGTGGATTTGTTTTACCGCCATAAAACCTAATCGTACCATCAACATCTTTCATGGCAACCTGATCTCCACCACGACCTAATGCTAGGTCAAGCGAACTTTTTGCAAGCTCTCCTAATTCTGGTAAGAAATCAGTTCCCATCCCAACTCCTATACTTAAAGTAATAGGCGCATCAAACTCCTCTTTTAGATTTCTAATAGTATCTAGAATCTGGAATTTTTCTTTTTCTATTTTCTTTAAATCTTTAACATTTAAAAGTCCGATAAATCTATCTTCATCGATTCTTTTCAGATAAATACTATTTTTTTTAGCCCAATCTGTTAAAGTAATAACTATAGTTGCATCTAATCTACTCGCAACTTCGTCATCTAGCGAATCATATACATCTTCATAATTATCAAGACTTAAGTTAAGTATAATAGGTCTTGTATCTCTAAATCTTTGCATTACAACTTTACTTTCAGTAATATCAAAGAAGTAAATATAACCACTATCTCTTTGGTAATTAACTTTATAATGTTTACCAAAAATTTCAAATTGATTATCTACAGGAGTCTCAAGATCAAACAACTCCTCAATCTCAGGCATAAGTTCTATAATATTCATCCCTTTAATATCTTCAACTTTAATATTCTTGTATATAAAATTGTTAGCCCATTCTATATTCTTATCTTCATCAATTACAACAATCCCTATAGGAAACTTATTGATACCTTTTTCGGAAGAATTTTTAATTCTATTAGTCAGTTTACTAATGTAACGTTCTGTTTGCTCAACAGCTTTTTTCTTCTGTGTGTTATAAAGAACAAAAATAAGTAAGCCCATCAATAAATAGATTACTAAGCTATAAACATTAAGAATACCACTTATAATTGCACCTATTATAAAGGTAGTAATAATAATTGATTCATTTTTTTTCTTATTACTCATACTTATCTTCCCCTCTTCATAATAATATATCCTTCTCTTATTTTGAATATACTATCCACTAATCCCAGTAATTCAAAGATAGGACTAAAAATCAACATCAAAGCAAATACAACAGGTTTTCCAATATTTGATTTCGATGTAGAACGTTGTTCAATAAAGAAATATGCTGTAAATAATCCATTTAAAATAAACGCAAGCGATAAAACACCTGATATATTTTGTAATAAAATATTCCAAAAGCTATAAGAACTATTACCGGCATCCATCTCCATAAATAAAATCACCACATTCATCACTATATACATATTTCCAATTTTAGGGCTCAACATTATGCGACTAAACTTCGGAAATGCAGGTATAATTACATATTCTCTAGATAATAATGATAGAGTATATTGAATCAATGCTAAACTATACACAAATAACATGATGAATAGCGTAACAGGAAATGATCGTTGAAGACTTGAAAAGCTCTCTAGAACCAAATTCTTATCTACATTTCGATTCATTTCAACCATAGAACTCACATAAGAATTAATAAATTCTAATATTTGTTGTCTATCAATTGTTATGTTACCTAATTTTATCGATAGAAAAATGTACAACGCAATAGCTAAAAATAGCAATGTTGTTACGGCTACTATTAAAAATGGTTTAGAAGCACGCACATAAATCGTTTTATATATTATATACGCTATAATCATGTGTACTCCAAATAAGAATATCACATTTAGTGAGGATACCAATGATAATATCACTCCTCCACAAATAGATAATGGAATATAGAATCTTAAACCTTTCGCTCCAAGTACATAAGTAAGAGGAAAAACCGAAAGAAATGCTGCAATAATCTCAATATTCAATAATGTTCCCAATAATATTAACAAAATATAACTTGCTGAATATGCCAATATTTTTAAATTACTAGGTGTTTTAAAGAAAAATTTATTTTCCATTAACTTCTCAATTTCTTTACTCAAAAGATCTGAAATGTTATTATCCAAATTAACACTCCTTTTTTATTTTTATAATACCCCTCATAAGTAATTAAAATATATAGGTATCTTTATTATTATACCAAATTTCAACATTTTTTAAAAGAAAAATAGAAAACATTAGCACTACATAGATTCAAGAATTTAATTAAATAATCTCAAAATAATATACTAACTCTATAAAAGACCTAGACTATTTCCATCACAACTGTAAGAATCACATACACTCAATTAAAAAAGACCTCGAACGAAATTATCGCTCGAGATCTTTTATATTACCTTATCGTATAAAAATCT
>CAURKK010000112.1:0-4792 GCA_963525505.1 uncultured Gemella sp. | reverse complement strand
GTTTGTGTTTTATGAAGCGAAGCAGTCATAAAACACTTAGGTACAACGTATGCAACAACAACTGGAATTAGCAAATCACTTAGTGATAAAGCTAATTGCTAGTTGTCACTGCTAGGGGGCAAAGCCCTCTTAGGGGGGTGCATTGCGTTGTACGTTTGTGTTTTAAAAAGCGAAGCGATCATAAAACACTTAGGTACAACGTATGCAAAAGCAACTTTAATCTTAACGAACAAAGTGAGGAAAAGATTATTAGTTGCCACTGCCAAACAATTTGTTCTATCCTTGATTTAATCATATTCTACAAATCTGTTTATCCCTAGTTTACTCAATATATTATATCAGATAACCTTAATCTCTCATAGTAAAAAAGAAAAAATCATATCAGATTGATATAACTTCTCCATTATTCATTTGTATATTTAGTTCTCTCTTTTTATTTAATGTACAGCTGTTTACCTTTTTTTAAAATTTATTCTCTAAATAATTTTCAAGACTCATATTTATTTACACCTTGTTTTGAAAATTATACTTTATACAGAATTATTATACTACAAATAAAAAATGATATAAAATAAGTATACTAAAAGAATTTTACAATATTTATATAGTTAAAGAGATTTAGAATACCAACTCTAAATCTCCTTTATTCAAATTACAGCATATCTAACGTTCCGCCTTTTATTGCTGCACGTTCCATATTTTTTAACATTATTATTCCTAGTATTAAAAATATAGAAGCTAAAATTACCTCTCCTCTAACTAGATATAAGTTATTTATCATACTCTCACCACTTAGTAAACTTTGTACTAATAATATCGAACGTGTTAGTGGCAACATATAACAAAACTGCTCTACTAGATGTGGAAAGCTGCTAACTGGGAAGTTCGCTCCTGTAAATATTAGAAGTACTTTATCTATTGTATTAGTCACTAAATGAATTTCAGTTGTTAACAGTATAAAACACGAGAAGAAAAAACCAAAACAAGTTGCTGTGAAAATTGCAAGTATTAAAACCAAAATAAATTCTAAAATTTTTTGAACAGTCCATACTAATCCTAATGTTACACTAAGAACACTAACCCCAAAAACTACTGAAATGAAACTTAAAAGCATCGTAGAAATCGCACTCGATAATAAAACTTCTGAAATACTAGTCTTTGTTGCAAGCATTAACGATAAAGTTCCACTAGCACGCTCTCTTGCAAGTTGTAATCCTACTCTATAAATTGCTGAAAAGGCACTAGTTACTATCGCGTTACTTACAACCCATTTTTCAATATTTTCTGCTCCATAAACATAATATCCAACCAAAGAATAACACATCATTTGCATTAATGGGATTAATAAATCAATAGTAAAGAATGTACGCCAATCGCTAAGTACAGAAGCCATTTTATATGAAAATCTAATTCTTCTAAAAAATCTAGATATATTTTCCATATTAAAACACCTCCAATGTTCCATTTACTACGCAAAGTTTTTTTATTTTTTTAAATGAAAATATACTAATTATAAAATAAATAATAGTAATAAAAACTAAAATCAATGCTACTCTTAATAATTCTTCACTACTTCCACCTTGAACAGCTAATTTATATCCTTCCATAGCCCATGTTGGACTTAATAAATATGAAATATACTGAATAAATTTTGGAAAAATCGATATTGGAAAGACCATTCCAGTTAACATTATTATTGGATAATCAATTACGTTCATAAGTACGCTTATTTTTCTTGATAGAGTAAATAAACCTGCCATCATAAAACCGACAGCTATCATAGAAATTATCATTAACAGTGTAATTAAAATAAAATATAGAAAATTAGAAAATACTATATTTATATTAAATAAGATTTTTACAGTTAACATATTAAGTCCAAAACTAAACATTCCCCAAAATGTATTACCTAATATTTTCCCAAAAATAATATTTTCGAACCCTACCGGTGAAGTGAAAATCATCGGCATTGTTCCCATCCATTTTTCTCTATCCATGTCACTCGCTGATGAGAAACAAATACTTCCCCAAAATGTAGATATCCCAGCTCCGATAAAAGCATAAAGCATAAAATCTTCGATACTACGATTTTGATATATCATACCTAACAAAATACCACTCAATATAGGACTAATAAAAATACAAAATCTAAACATCGGTCTTGCTATTGATTGCTTCATCTGAACCCTTGCACTCATTAAAATAGCCCTCATATTATTTCTCCCCCAACAATTCTATATAAATATCTTCCAACGTTATTTCTAGGTTTTGTTTATTTCTCTCCTCTTGCTCACGAATTTTTTTTGCTTTTATTTCTTCTTTTCGTTCGTAAGAAACAAGATTTTGTAATCCTACCACATCATCTAAGGCAAGAAGTTCACCTTTTTTTATTATTGCAATTCTATTGCAAAGTTCTTCTGCTTCAGGCATATAATGGGTTGTTAATAATATAGTTACACCATCTTTGGCTAATTCTTTAATAAGTTCACGAAGTTCTTTTGCTCCTATTGGATCTAGACCTATACTAGGTTCATCTAAAAATATTATTTTCGGATTATTGAGTAACGAACGCGCAATCTGTAATCTTTGTTTCATACCTTTTGAGAAGGTTTCTACTTTTTTATCAATAAATTCACTAAGACCAACACGTTTTATTAAATTTTCAATAAGTTCATTTTGCACTTTACGTGGAATTTTATAAAGATCAGCAAAATATGCTAAGTTATCTCTTGCACTTAGTCGCCAATATAGGCTACGTTCTCCACCAAAAACAAAATTAATATACTCTCTAACCTTTTTGGCTTCATGAAAAGTATCAAAACCTAAAACTTTTACACTCCCCTCACTTGGTGCAAGCATCGTAGTTAAAATTTTTATCGTTGTTGTTTTACCTGCACCATTAGGTCCTAACAAACCAAAAATTTCTCCTTCTTTCACTGAAAATTCTATTCCTTTTATTGCTTCAAATTCACCATTTTTCGGAGTTTTAAAACTTCTTTTTAGACCTTTTACATCTATTATATTATCCATCACTTTCTCCATTTCCTAAAATATTCCGACCTATACTTTTCAACAACTAATTATTCTCAAATCCCTTAATAGAGAGACTTCAATAACGTTTATTTGTATTCTACTTTACGTTGTTATTTCTGTAACAACTAATTTTATCATACAAAAGCTCCTTTTTTTATCACTTGGGGGCATTGCATTGCACATTTGTGTTTTAAGAAGCGAAGCAATCATAAAACACTTAGGTACAACGTATGCAAAAGCAACTTTAATCTTAACGAACAAAGTGAGGAAAAGATTATTAGTTGCCACTGCCAAACAATTTGTTCTATCCTTGATTTAATCATATTCTACAAATCTGTTTATCCCTAGTTTACTCAATATATTATATCAGATAACCTTAATCTCTCATAGTAAAAAAGAAAAAATCATATCAGATTGATATGACTTCTCCTTTTTTAAAAATAAATTTCTACACTTTTTCCCTTATGAATTATTATCTTTTCTACTTAAATAAATAACTTAAACCTAGAAATAAAACTACTATCCCTCCAATAAAAATTATATATCCTATTATTTTTAAACCTTTATCATACTTCATCTTAACTTCTATATTTTCTTGAATGCGTTCCAACTCCTCTTCAGTCATTCCTGCTAATAAATTATAGCTTTTTTTAAATAGCAAAAGATACGATGTATATATAAAGTATATAGTTAATAAAAGACAAGTTACCATCGTCCAAATATTGATATCCCCTATAAAAAAATATGATACAAAATTAACCACTCCTGCCGTTGCTGTTAAATAAATATATTTTTTTTTATTCATTAGTTATCACCTACTAATTATATCTTAAGAATATATAGAGAGTTTAGATTATACTTTTAATTATGGCTTTAATTTAGCCCCTTTAAAATACATCTTTATATTATCCCAAAAGTTTAATCTTTTCTTTATTGTCTACTTTTTCATTTGTTTTAGTGAAATAAATTAATTTGTCTTGTTTATTTCACGTTATACTCATAAATAAGATAAATTAAAAATAAAGCACCTACTAAAATAGTAACTCCAATCACTTGAGTTATTCTCTCATATTTTTTTAATTTTTCTGGATCTCTTTGTATTTCTACAGCTTGTTCTTCTGTCATTCCAGCTAAAAGATTTATACTTTTTTTTACTATCGTAACATAAGCTGCATGTAATAAACTAATCAATATTATTAACATACTGATTCTCACCCATAATTTACTATCCAACATAGATCCTATAACCATTGCCCCAATCCACAATATACTTTCTATTATATTAAGTATAATAAAATTTTTTCTACTCATATATTACACCTCTCATTTCATAATTTTTTTGTACATACTAGTAATCAAAAGTATTTATATGAGAATAAATTGAATAAGTAAGCAGTCTACTAGTAAATCTAGTCCTATATACGTAAAACTCTTTTTACTGATATTCTCTATTTCCTCTTTATTAATTTCAAATACTTAGATTATTAAAAGATATTTTATAACTAGTTTTAAATTATCTCACCACATTTATTAGTATTATAACACAGATAAAAACCATCATCAAGGTATATTAATAGGGCTTTTTGCCGGCTATGAAACTCACCTGACTGCTTTAGATTAGATTGTAACACTACACAGATTAACTATTTTTTGGGTGATTCTTATTCATTTTTATCTTTCTTTGCTACACCTATACACTTTATAAATTATCTTAATATTTAAAAGTTATTAACTATCTTATATTTCTTCAAAATAAATT
>CAURKK010000111.1:0-4800 GCA_963525505.1 uncultured Gemella sp. | reverse complement strand
TAACGCTCTTCAACGTCTTTAAGCCCGTGGAATTTATCTGGTAGTGGACGTAGTGCTTTTGTTAAAATTTTGAATTTATCAGCTTTAACAGATAATTCACCTACGTTAGTTTTGAATAGTACTCCTGTTACACCAACGATATCACCAAGGTCAAGAGTTTTAAAATATTCATAAGAATCTCCTACTCTATCTTGACGAACGTAAATTTGAACTTGACCACCAAGGTCTTGAACATGAGCAAATCCAGCTTTACCTTTACCACGTTTTGTCATAATACGTCCTGCAATTGTTACAGAGATATTTTTTTCTTCTAATTCTTCTTTACTATATTTATCAAATTCAGCTACAATTTCATTTGAAAGGTGACTTCTTTCAAATTTAGTTCCAAATGGATCTAAACCACTTTCTCTCATAGCTTCCATTTTTTCACGACGAACAAGCATTTGATCATTTAAATCTTGTACATCTACTTTAATTTCTTCTGTCATGTTAAATTCCTTTCTAGTATAATCTAGTAATTTTATTCAGATACTCCTTATTATAACACATTTTCATCGATTTTGTTAAATCTTTAAGAAGAATTTTGCTAATTTTTTAACTAATATATTTTACTTCAGAGAATCAAACTTCTATTGATTTGTAACATAAATTCAACGTTCTTAATTCATTAGAGTTATGTTGTCAAGTTTTCTCACATAATTTGTTAAATTTTTCTTATAAAACTATTGTTTAGGTGGAAAAAATAAGATATAATGAGTACGCCTAGAAAATAACGAGAAAAAACCTAACATAAAAATTTTTAATACTAAATATTATTTAAAAATATTCCGTATTATAAGGGGGAGAGCTTTTTGGAAAATTTAAAAAAAGAAATTGGATTTTTTGGTGCATTTTCTACAGTAGTTGGTGTTGTGATTGGTTCAGGAGTATTTTTTAAAGCAGTCGTCATATATAAAACTACAGGAAATGTTAGCCTCGGCCTACTCGCCTGGGTTCTTGCAGGAATTATTAGTATTTGTGCAGGATTAACTACTGCTGAGCTAGCCGCTGCTATACCAGAAACCGGAGGCATGATAGTATGGGTTGAAAAAGCTTATGGTAAAACAGTATCATATTTACTTGGATGGGCTCAAGCTGTAATATACTATCCTGCTAGTATAGCTGCCGCTGCCGCTATTTTTTCAACACAATTTCTAAATCTCTTTGGTGTAGATAAAAAATACTCAATTCTTATAGGTGCTTGTGCTGCTACTACAGTAACAGGGTTAAACTTACTTGGTAGTAAGGCGAGTGGCCGCATTCAAACTGTAGCAACTATTTGCAAACTTATACCTATTATTGCAATTATTGTTTTCGGATTATTACAACCTAATCCTACAACAATTGAACTTTTTCCTAGTAATTCATCATCAACTGGTTCTACACCTCTAGCTGCTCTTGGTGCTGCAATGTTAGCTGCCATGTATGGTTATGACGGTTGGAGTAATGTTGGAACCATTGCTGGTGAAATGAAAAATCCAAAAAAAGATTTACCACGAGCAATTTTGTATGGTTTACTAGTAATAACTGCAATTTATCTACTTATCAACGTAGCATATTTACTTACTATGCCTATGGGACAAATTGCAGGTAACAGCAATGTTCCTAATGACGTAGCTACTAAATTATTTGGACCAAACGGTGGTAAAATAATAACTATTGGTATTATGATTAGTGTTTATGGAACCATGAATGGATTTACCATGACCGCTATTCGCGTTCCTTATGCAATGGCAATGAAAAATCAAATTCCATTTAAGAACTTTTGGATTAAATTAAATAGATTCTCAATTCCATATTTCTCAGCTTTAGTAACTTTACTTTTAACTATTGCAATGATGTTTACAGGAGAATTTGATACTCTAACAGATTTTCTCTTATTTACAATTTGGATTTTCTTTATAGCGACATTTTTTGCTGTATTTGTCCTTAGAAAAAGAGAACCTAATATGCCACGTCCATACAAAGTTCCATTTTATCCTATAGTTCCTTGGATTTCTATAATTGGTGGGGCTTATATAGTACTAGCTGCTATTATTACTCAATTTACGTTAGCTATAAGTGGAGTTATTATTACACTACTTGGTTTAGTATTTTACACAGAAACTCATAAAAAATTCAAAAAATAACTATTCTAAATAAAATATATCAAAAAAACTCAACTAGAAAATGGATCTTAAAAGTCTTTCTTTAATAATGAAAAGCTTTGGAGGTCCATTCATTTTATTGATATTCAATTTTTTTTTTGATAGAATATGATTATAACTTCTTTCACTTTGTAAAGAAGTTTGAGTTATCCCCCTAGTGTTTTTCTACGGATAACTTCAATATTTTTTATGAAGTCACTTAAAGTTAAATATAAATAAGGAGGGAGTTTTTGTGTTAAAATTTATTTTAAAAAGAGAAACTATATTAACTACTTTATACACAATTTTATTGTCTTTATTAATAAGTAGATTCTCAATAGAATATTTATATATGAATAAATCAATCTATGGATTCATTCATTTTATTTTGCTATTTATTATTTTTTTTAATAGCTGGTTACTAGAAATAGTTCATTTAAATAGATATGGTAAAGATAGTTTTCTAAATTATTTCTTTTTAATTTCTCAAACACTTGTTGTCTTAAATTTATTAGTAAGAAATACATTTGATATTAAATTTATTCTTGCAACATTAGTTCTTTTATCAGTAATATTGAGTGTTCAACACATCATGGAATATATCCTTACAGACAATAAACAATTAATGATAAAAAAATTAACAGAACCGTTTAGTTACATACACACTGGACGAACATTAGCTCTTTTTTTAGGTTTGATATTTATTGATTCTTGTTATTGGTTTATATTTCTTGCTTTTACGATAAGTCAACTATTCCCTAGTTTCATATCAAGAAGTATTCATGTAAAAGATATTAATTTTAGTCATTTAACTAGTCATTTATTTATAATTACTAACACCATAGCTATTAGTTTATGGTTAAGTGATTTAATAATAAATATTACTATAAATATAATTTTGTTAATTAGTATAGTATTTATTCTTTTATTAGCTATCTATCGAAAAATATTTAAAACAATCGATAGAACTTTAACCAAACAGTCAGGCAATACATATATCATTGGCATATATTTTACAATACTAGAGTTAGTATTTATAAACTTGTTTTTCGTTTTAGAATACGATTGGAAATACTTTCTACCATGTTACGCTTGCGGTATCATAAGTAATCAATGTTTTAACAAATACAAAAAATAAAAATCGGTAGTACCCATCTAATTTAGACAGTTACTACCGATTTCTATTTATCTTGCTTCTTCGTAATCTAATATTTCTGTTACTTTACTTGCAATATACTTCGCTAATTTTTCATGATTTTTGTCATCTAAGTGAATACAGTCTATTAATGAAGTTTCTGCCACACGCCCAGCATTTAAAAAGTCAACTTCATATTTGTCACTAACTTCTTTAAATGTTTGAGCTAAGAATCTTGATTGTTTTAAACTATTTTCATCAAAATTACCAAATAGACTTTGTCTTTCTACTATTTCATCACGAAGTGGAACTGGTGAAACAACTAGAATCTTAGGAATTTTATAAGTAGGCATTAAATGAGGATTTCTAATATATTTAATGTATTCTTCAATTCCGCTAGAAATGTGTTTTGCACTTGGATTAAATTGTTTTTTAAGGTCATTTGTTCCTAACATAATTATTACTAAGTCAACAGGTACGTGGCTAAGCATTAAAACTGGTAAGGTATCAATACCACATCTTACAGGCACTATTGTATCTCTTGCTGTAACAGTTCTTCCGCAAAGTCCTTCTTCTATAATAGTGTCATTAGGGCGCAACTGTGCTAATAAATTAGTCCAACGTTTTTCTGATCTTACTCCATCTTCTCCCGGTACATATCCCCAAGTATTACTATCCCCAATACATAAAATACGCATAATTTTCTCCACCTTTATCCTTTTAAATTCTTCTTAATTTTATCAAACTAACATAAAAAAATCAATAGAACCCGGTGATAAAAGTACTAATAATTGTTATCAATGCAGTATTTTTGCAATATATTTTTTATCACATTATAA
Source organism: uncultured Gemella sp. (assembly GCA_963525505.1). GTDB lineage: Bacteria > Bacillota > Bacilli > Staphylococcales > Gemellaceae > Gemella. The sequence continues at coordinate 661 of CAURKK010000111.1, read as the reverse complement.
TAAGGATATTACAAATATAAGGAGGACAAAATGATACAAACAAATTTTCATCATAAAAAACACTATAAAATTCAAGCATATTCAAAAAAAATATTATACATAACATTAATTTTAACAACAAGTTTTGCATTACTAGAATATATTGGAGGATTACTTTCTAATTCATTAGCACTACTAGGTGATTCTTTCCACATGTTCTCTGACGTTATTGCGTTAGGATTCAGCTTAATCGCATTACTATTTAGTTCTAAAAAACCAAATAAAAAATATACTTTCGGTTTTGTTAGGTTAGAAGTACTAGCTGCTTTTATTAACGGTTTAATGCTAGTTGGAATTTCTATTTACTTAATTTTCGAAGGTTTTATGAGATTCTTCAATCCTAAAGATATTGATTTCAAATCAATGCTTATAATTTCTACAATCGGTTTAATCTTCAATATTGTAGTAACTATAATTTTAACAAAAAGTTTAAAAGAAGAAGACAATCTTAATATCCAGAGCGCATTATGGCATTTCCTTGGTGATTTAATCAGCTCAATAGGAATTATAATTTCATCAACAATTATTTACTTCACTAACTATCAAATTGTCGATGTTATTATGAGCATTATCATCAGTATAATTCTTTTCAAAGGTGGTTATAAAATTACTAAATCATCAT
>CAURKK010000110.1:0-4896 GCA_963525505.1 uncultured Gemella sp. | reverse complement strand
CTAATATCACCAGCTGAGTAATAACTCCTTGCCATCCACCAACCATAAATCCTGATATAATAGCTGGGGTGCTCCAAGGTAAGGTAACTCCTGAAAATGGCTGCATGAAACCTGTTGCAATAGCCCCATATACTATAACAGCTGCAAGTACAGGAACAAGAATGAAAGGTACAAACATAACTGGATTCATGACAATCGGAAATCCAAATACAACTGGCTCATTTACGTTAAATATTGCTGGAAAAGCTGCTACTTTCCCTAACGCTTGGTACTGTTTAGATTTTGCTGCAAAAAGCATGGCAACTACAAGACCAAACGTAATTCCTGAACCAGATAGAATTAAAAATGAATCTAAAAATTGTTGAGTAACAATATGTGCACCATTTTCTAATGATAGATTACCGGAGGCTAACATAGCTTTATTAGCATCAAGATTAGATAAAAGCAGAGCTGTCACTACTCCATTTACTACCGATTGTCCATGGACACCAAACCACCATAAAAATGATATAAAGAATGCAATTCCAATTGCACCATACAAAGATCCAGTTAAACCTTGCAATGGAACTTGAATAACAGAATAAATCATTTCAATAAATGTTCCGCCATTAGTCAATGACTTCGCTAAAATATATACAATCATAGAAGATAAGAAAATTACAAATGCTGGAATCATTGCTTCAAACTGTTTGGCAATAGCTTGTGGAACTTGTTCTGGCATCTTAATAACAATTTTTCTCTTTATAAAGAAGGTATAAATACTTCCTACTACCAAACCTATAATGATAGCACCGATAATTCCTTGGCCTCCAAACCAAACTTTACTAATAGCATCCCCAATCGCCTCACCTTGTTTAGGGATATAAGATGATCTTAGTAAAATAAAGAATGCAGATACAGAAAGAACCCCAGCTGGCAATGCCTCTACTCCGCTATTCTTAGCATAAGAATAGGCAATTGAAAAACAAGAAATTAGACCCATAATAGCAAAAGTTCCTGAATAGACTTGCATAAAAGGCTCTGTCCAGTCTGCCCCAAATACACTAGCAATACTTTGATTCAATCCTTCAAAGGGTAATTGCCCCATAATTAAGAACAAACTCCCAACTACTGTTAATGGTAAAATAGCCAACATACCATCTTTTAGAGCTATAATACCACGCATATTCACAAATTTCATCATTGGTGCAATGATTTTCTGAACATCCATCTTTGCCATAATAAAACTCCTTTTCTTACCCACTAATCAAAGATAGGGCCAAATCTAATACTTTTTTCCCATCTAACATACCATAGTCCATCATCGGAATAACAGCTATCGGAACATCACACTTATCACAAATTTCTTTTGATTTATCTAATGTATAAGCAACTTGAGGCCCCAATAGTGCAACATCTAGATTTGGGGCATAATCCGCTAATTTAGACTGAGAAAACGCCTCTATTTCTGCCTCAACTCCAATAGATTGCGCTGCAATTTTCATATTATTTACAAGCATACCAGTAGAAAATCCTGCTGCACAAAACAAACCAATCTTCACCATTATAATTTCCTCCTCTATGTTAATAACAATGATAATACTCTAGTATTATTTTTTATCAAGTTCTTTTCTCAAACTAATAATTTCTTTGATTAAATTAATCTCCGTCATACTAGTCATGAGATGATCTTGTGAATGAACAAAGAGAGCTGTAATTTCTGTCTTTGTACCAGACGCTTCCTGTGCCAAGAATTTTGTTTGTAGATTATGGGCTTCTAATAAGGCTGCATCAGCTAACTGGATTTCTTCTTCACATCGTTCACATGTACCGTTTTTTATATAATCTAACGCTTTATAAATATGTTGTTTCGCATCGCCAGCATATAAAATTAAACCCATGATAATTTGATCTGGAACAATAATTTCCATAAATTCCTCCTCATTTCACTATGTAAAAAGCTTTTTTCATTTGAAATTTTAAAATTTTCTTTTGTAACTATAGAATACAACTACATAATAAACTTGTCAATCTAAAAATCAACAAATAAACTATTTTTATTTATATAAGCACAAATGTGCAATCGACTAAAAAGAAAAAATGATAAACTGATCAGTCTATCATTTTCACTCACATAAAATATTTCGAAAAGAAAAATCACCATCTTCTTCTAAAACTTTTAAAATTGTATTTTTATCTGTAATCAGATGATTTACTAAATTAGCACGCAAGACAGAAAGAATCGAAGATACTTTCGTATCACCGTAAGCAACAGCTAAACTTTGAGGAATATTTTTTAAATCTTCCAAAGAAATTGCTATCGTTCTTTCCTGTAAGTTTTCATATACTTCTTTACCTTTTGAATCAAAAAATCGACAACAAATTTCTCCTACAGTTTTAACTTTGGTCAATTCTTTAAAATCATCCTCTGTAAGCATGTCTAACCATTGATGTTTTCCTTTATTACTAAAATCACCAATTCCGACCACAGCTATATCTAAATCTTTCCAACTTTTTTTCAAATCTTCAAAATATCTTGATTGCAAAATACCATCTGCTAACAATTTATTTTCTTGCACAATTGTTGCATTTATAAATATACACTCTCCATGAAATTTTCTAGACATTTCATAAATCAGTGTATTAACATGGTATTTAGCGTGTATGTGACTAGGACCACCTGCTAGAGGATAGAAGTGAACATTTCGGACACTTTTGCTGTGGATTAAATCTACTAAATTACTTAAACTTTTCCCCCAAGAAAAGCCAATTTTCATATTATCATCAATTAAATTCCTAAGGACACCTGCTGCAACTTGAGAAATTCTTTCAGATAAAATTGTTGGATTATCATCAAATTCATTTGGAATAATTTCTAAACTTTCCAGACCATATTTTTCTTTTACATAATTTTCCAACTTAAACATATTAGTATCAAAATTCTCTATTTCAATTTTAACAATTCCTGCATTCCTTGCTTCTGTTAACATTCTACTAATAGAGGTTCTATAAATTCCTAATTTTGCTGCTATTTGTGACTGATTTAAGTTTTCAATATAATACAGATAAGCAATTTTAGAGAGCAGTTTATTCCTATCTTGATTCATACACTTAACCTCTTACGAAACTACCTTAACCATTATCCCAGCATTTTCTAATGTAGCTATATTTTGTTTAGAAAGTTTTTCGTCTGTTATTACTTCATAGACTTGACTTAAAGCAAATCTTCTTACTGTACCCCTTTTATCAAATTTACTTGAGTCAGTTAGCACAATGACTTTATCCGACGCTGCTGAAATATATTGAACTACCTCACTGCGCATTAAATCTTTTCCTGTAAAGCCCATCTCTTTATCGTAGCCATCTGTCCCAACAAAAGCTTGACGCACATGAAAAGTCTGTATCATTTCTTTTAATAAAGGTCCTACGGTAACCTGTGAATCTTTCTGAAACTCTCCACCAAGAACAATAACACGACATGAATCATAACCTCTTACAAAATTTGCTATAAAAAATGAATTTGTTACAATAGTGACATTTCTTTTTTGCTTGCAAATTTCCTCAGCAAGTAAAGCACAGGTTGAACCAGATTCTATCATTATTGTTTCATTATCTGATACCAATTTTACTGCTTCTTGAACAATTTTTCTCTTAATTTCATAATTAATTGACAAGCGTACATTTAAGTCATCTCCACTATTTAACACAGCATATCCATGCTCTCTGTGTAATAAGCCTTTTGACTCTAATTTATCTAAATCTTTTCTAATCGTTACTTTCGATACATTTAATTTTTCCGATAATGTATTAACATCAATCTTTTCATATTCTGATACTAATTTAATAATTTGTTCCAATCTTTTCATTTTACACCTCCGTTTTATTCTACCAAAATAAAAAGCAAAAAACAACAAATTAAACTTTCGTTCGTAATTGTTTTTCTTTCGTTTTTGTGATAGGATAGAATTATAAAGAGGAGGAACTCTTATGGAAATATCTAAAGGAATTATTTTTAATATTCAACACTTTTCAATTCATGACGGTCCGGGTATTCGTACAACTGTTTTTTTAAAAGGATGTCCTCTGCGCTGTCCATGGTGTTCTAATCCTGAATCTCAAAGAATGAAACCTGAAAAAATGAAAGATGCTCAACGAGAAAAATTCACTTTAGTAGGTGAAGAAAAAACTGTAGAAGAAATTATTACAGAAGTATTGAAAGACAAGGAATTTTACGAAGAATCCGGTGGGGGGTTAACTTTATCTGGAGGTGAAATATTTGCTCAGTTTGAATTTGCTAAAGCTATCTTAAAATCAGCCAAAGAGCATCACATACATACTGCAATTGAAACCACTGCCTTTGTTGATCATGAAAAATTTATTGATTTAATCCAATATGTAGATTTTATCTACACAGACCTAAAACATTATAATTCTATAAAACATAAAAAAGTGACTGGGGTTTTTAATCAAATGATTATTAAAAACATTCATTATGCTTTTTCTCAACATAAAACTATCGTTTTAAGAATCCCGGTTATTCCTGATTTTAACAATAGTTTAGAGGATGCAGAAGAATTCGCTACTCTATTTAACTCATTAAATATCGACCAAGTTCAACTACTCCCTTTTCATCAATTTGGTGAAAACAAATATCGTTTATTAAATCGGAAATATGAAATGGATGGAGTCAACGCACTTCATCCCGAAGATCTTATTGATTATCAAAAGGTATTTCTGAACCATCATATTAATTGTTATTTCTAGTTTATCTCCTTGAACTGCTCTAGCTATTTGCATATAACAAGCATCTATAATACATACTTAACTTTTCAAAAGGTTTAGCTAAAAAATTTTGGTTAGACCTTTTCTATTTTACCTTGCTCTAGAATTTTTAAACTGCTATACTTATAACAGAAA
>CAURKK010000109.1:0-4981 GCA_963525505.1 uncultured Gemella sp. | reverse complement strand
ACAGCATACCACATAACAAATTTCGCCGCTTCCAATTCACCAGCAACATTATGTAATTGAGCATAATCTTCTCGATTTCCTGCATGTTTATATTCATATTTTTCATCGCCATCTACTATAACTACACCTGAACCATATATGCCACTAGTTCTGTCAAAACTACCATCGATGTAAGCATATACACCATCAACTTTTTCTACATTTTCTATTTCAGCTTCACTTTCCTCTAAAAAAGCTTCAGCCTCCGGTAATGTTTTAAAACTTTTATATACCGCTCCTTTAAATCCAGTTACCTGCTCTTTACATTCATCCCATGTTAAAAATACACCTGTTTTCTTACCTTTTTTTACTGCATAGAATTTAGCCATCATATTCTCCTTACAAAAATATTCCCTTTAAAATTATACTACATGAAATATATTAAGTAAATTTTTAAAAAGAAAATTTAAAATAAAGTAAGAAAAATTATTTTTTTAGTTTAGATACATTTTTAAAACAAGAAAAAACCATAAATAAGCCTATACAAATATTATCTTAACTTTTTTAATAAACAATAAAAACACTAAATTTGAAATATTATTTTAAATTAGCAAGTATAATTTTTATTAATTCAAGAAAATTTATTTTATTTTTCATATAAAAGATATTGATAATCTATTTCATTTGAAACGTTTTTGTGTTATATTATAGATGTCTATTATTTTCAAAGGTTGATTTGACAGTCTTTATGTAAAGATAAAAAAATTAATTCATCTTTAATCCACCTTGAAAAAATTAATATTAGAATAGATTAATATATCATATGTAAAAGGAGAAACTCCATGAAAACAAATAAATTATTAAAATCAAGTATGAGTGTTGCATTGGCACTTACTATATCTTCTATCACAGCTCAAGCTTGGCCAACAAATAGTAATATTGCAAAAGCTGATTTCGGTGATACTGCGGCTTCTGAGCAAACTAAGGCAGAATTAAATGAAGTAATTAATAAAATATTCAATGACCAATCTATCACAAATAGATACTTAGGTACTACATTTTTCCATAAAACTTCAAACTTCCCGTATTATCATGTAACGTTTGAAAACCACCAAGTTCCCGATGATGTTATTGACTCTACCCCTTGGTATAACATGTGGAGCGAAGCTGCTGCTGCAAAAACAAAACTAGCTGCTAACTCATACACAGAAAAAACTGCAAAAAATGCTATTAACACTTTAAAATATTATATTCAACTTTATAACTTTGATGTTAATCATGATTTACATGACGATGGTTTCTATACAACAAAGGATTTCAAAACACCAACAATGGTCTCTGTGTCAAGCGATGGCCAACAAGACTTTTATAAAAAAGTAACTGACAATAAAGAAGAAATCAAAAACCTATTTAAAGAATCACTTGTAGGTATCTACAAACAAGGACAAGATATAGAAATTAATCTTGTTGCCAATCCGGATAAAGTAAGCAAAATTACAAGTTTTACTGTAAATAAAGTATCTGGTGTGGATACAAACGTTAAACTTGGACCTTCTGCTGAAGATCAACGCATTATCGCCTTCAGCGTTCCCGGAGAATTAAAAGCGGAACAACTGGTAATATCTAACATGACCTATTTAGATAAAAATGGAAATAAACAACAAACTGGACCATTTGCATTAGATATAAACTACTCATCTGCTAAAAAAAATAACGAAGCCATCCCTAAATATAGAGAAAAATTAAACGAAAAAATTCAAAATTGGATAGATCGTGGTAATAAAGTTAATGAATGGTTGCTAACAAAAGAGAACACTTCAGACACTGCTCCAGATTTCTCACAAAGAGCTAAAATTACTGAAGCTGTAACAAAATTACAAGAATTGAAACGTTCTGAAAATGCTAATTACGATAAATTATATGAAATTTCAACTCCTATCCACGAAATGGAAGATATTGCAACATTACGTGAAGTTTTGGATATTAAAGTTGCTAAACTTCTAGAATATTTCGAACTATATAACGAAAAAACATATACAAAAGAAAGTATTGAGCAATATAAAAACTACATTAAAAGTGTTCCTGCATTAAAAAATACAAAAAATATCAAAGAACTAGTTCAATTAATAAAAGATTTTGATAATGCGAACTTCACTTATTTAAGATATAACACTACAGAACTAAAAAGAATAATCGATATCGCTGAGAGAAAAATCAAAAGTGAATATGAACCTGTAACCCTTGAAAAATTCGAACAAGCCTTAAACCACGCTAAAGACTGGATTAAACAAACAGAAAGCTATAATCCTCAAATTAACGATACATCAGATCGTGTAAAACAATTAACTGATGCTATAAATAACCTCGTTAAAAAAGATGGACAAAAAGGAGATCCTGTCCCAGCTGCCCCTGTTGAAAACACTACAAAACCAGCGGCACCATATAACGTAACAGCTAAATTCGTAGATAGAGGAGCAAAAACTCCTATAAAAACTAGATATAATAGAGATTTGTCTGAATTAATTACTAATGTAGAGGTTCATGAACTAGGAAATGGAAAAAATGAAGTGATATTATCACTAGAACCTAAAATCACGGGAGGATCAGTTGATTTTGCACTAGCTGATACTTTTAAATACAATAGCTTAGGTAAAACGGATACTGACGCTATTGTTTTAGAGAAAAAAAATATTGGTGGTCGTGATTATCCTACTAAATTAAAACTGATTGTTGACTCTACTAAAGAAAATATAGAGATAGCACTTTTAGGAAACTTCAATTTCAAAGACTCTTATTCTTTCAACAATGATCAAATCGATAATTTCACTAAAGCCACAGATTTATACATCGATTACTATTCTAAAGTCGAAGCAAAAAAAGAATCTCCTTTAAAAGCCGCTTTAAGAAATAAAATTGATTATTACACTAGTGATGTTGTACAAAATAATTACAAAGGTTTAAAACAAGAATTCAAAACATACTTTAATCAACTAATAACTAAAGCTCAACAACTTTTAAACAACGATTCATTAACTAAAGACGACGTAGATAATATAATAAATAAACTACTAGATGAAAGTACAAAATTAGATTCTTTAGCTAACTTACATAAATCACTACAAGGAGCAAAAGATTCTTACGAAAACGAATGGAAAAATAATGCGCATTATACAAGTGAAAGTAAAACACTAGTAAAAGAAAAACTTGATGCAGTTGAAGGGAAAATAAACGCACTTACTCCAAGCGATATAGAAGGTAAAAAACAAACATACGTAAATGAGTTTGAAAAAGAAGGTACTGTTACAGTTTACGAAAAACTGGATGAACTTACAGGTGAAATCCAACATTTAAGTGATTATCTTCGTATAAATACAGACGAGCTTGCAGGAGAAATCAAAAAAGCTGAAGAAGCGTATAACAACTTCAATAAAGTTACTCAGGCAAAACTTAAACTTAAACAATTAATCGATGAAGCAAAATCTTATGTTGCTAATGCTAAATTAACTCCTGAATCTCCTGATACAGATGATCAAGTTAATACAGATTTAACAGATTACTACAAAGAGCAATTTAAGTTTGCCATTGCTGACTTAAACGGTTCTCAAGCTACAACAGAGACTGTTTCTGCAAAAGAACAATTAAAAAATAAAATAGCCGAAGTCGAATTAATAAACCAAGGTAAAAAAGATCCAGCTGCCTTCGTTACTTTAACTAATGAATTAGCAAAAGCTAAAGAACTATTAAAAAATGATTCTACTAGTGAAGAAGCATTATTAGCAGAATTAAATAAACTTACAAATGCAGTAAACACATTCAATAATTCTGCCGATACAACTCAAGAAAAACCAAATAATCCAACAGACTCTACACCTTCTTCAGATTCTAACAATAAAATAGAATTACAAGGTTCATTATTAAAAGCAGATTCAACTTCACCTTCTATGGCAAACGGTATAATCAAAAATACATATTTAGTAACGGAAAATGGAAAAACTTATTTAGAATTAGACCTTGTTCCTATGAATAACGGTACAGCCAATATTGGTGTTATGAGTAAACTTACATACTTTGATGGAGAAATTGAAAAAGATGTTCAAGTATTAAAAGAAGATACAGCAAGTGTAACTTACAACAATCAAACTAATTCTTATAAATATCCTTCAAAAATTAGAATACCTATTGAAGGAAAACCTACTACTATAAAACTAAATACTTTTGCAAGTAGTACATTATTCGGTACAGATAAACATGAGAACGTAGCTATATTATCATTAAAATATCCTAAAGAAACTGCAGCTATTACTGCAGATAAAAAACAATTAAGTGCATTATTTGATGCAACAACAAGCAAATACTACGATAGTTGGAACAATGTATTTAAAAACGCCAATGTAAGCCAAGACTTAGAAGTAATTAAAAACTTTGGTAATAAAATAAATGCGGCTCAAAATGTATTGAAAAACACTACTGCTAGTTCAGAAGAAATATCAGCTGCATTTACAAATCTATTAGACTTAAAAAATCAATATGATTTACTTATTCAACTAAGACAATCAAATGCTGAAGCTGTAGCTAACTTTAATTCTGATAAAGAAAGTAAAAAATATAGTGAAGCAAGCATAAATGCTGTAGATAATTTCCTACAAGAAAAAATAGATAAGTTAGAAGATTTAATACATAATAATCCTAAATCTAACGAAATTTTAAAACTATTCAACGATGTCCAAACATACTCTACTATGCTTAGATATGATACTTCTAAACTTGAAGAAGCTGTAAAATCTGCACAAGATAAAATCGCTACTAATAAATACTCAGAAGAATCTAAAAGCAATTTAACTGCAGTTATTACTAAAGCTACAGAGTTCATCAACAAAGCTAAAGAAACTAGAAACTTAGAAGATACTCGAACTGATATATTAAAAGAAATTGAAAGTGCAGTTAGTGGATTGAAAGAAATAACTCCAGCTGAGGAAAACAAACCTAACGACAAAGTTGATAA
>CAURKK010000108.1:0-5051 GCA_963525505.1 uncultured Gemella sp. | reverse complement strand
CCTAACCTAGGAGCTACACCTGTCACGGTGTTAGTTCAATCCTGACAAGTACCAGTAATGACTGCTTTCGCACCATCTTTCTTCATCTTCAATACTTTTTCCGCTTGACCTGGGCAAATACCTGGTAGTTCGCAACGTAATCTTCCATTTTTATCAGGTGTCATACGTTTGCACATCTGAACAGATACAACTTCTGCACCCATTCCATCAGCTATTTCTCTCAAGCGTTCTTCTTGTGCTCCACATTCACAAATTAGTATTCCTACTTTTTCTTTTTCTTGTGGATATGGCATTGCTACAAGTAATCCACCCGTTGTTTTGTTAATCGGATCTGTTTCTAATGCGGGGCGTCCTGTAAACGGTCCTCCACGCACGATTTCTCCATGTGGATGGATATAACCACCAGCTTTTTCAATAAAGACATTTATTGGTAGTCCCAATGGGACGTCTAGGAAAACACCTGGATTTTGTACACGTCCACCAACAGTAATATCTTTATCAATCAGCGGCTTGTCATCTTCAATTGCTTCAACTACACGTTTAATAGTTTCCACATTCGATATAATCGCATTTGCTTCTAATGGTAATTGACCTGGTTTTAATATCACACCTAGTGTTTCTCTTACGATAACACGTTCGTCACCAGCAGGATACATATTAGGCAAAATTTTAATACTAATATTAGGCTCATCCTTACACGCTTTACCTAATGCTAGCATTGCTTTTCGATATTTCGTTTTAATAGCAATGTATCCTTCTTTCGCACCAGTTAATTCAACTATGTATTTTAAACCTCTAACTAAAACTTCTGGATGTTCTTCCATAAATTTAACGTTATGACCTAAGATAGGCTCACATTCTGCGGCATTCGCAATAACGTATCCACCTGGAATTTGCGCTGATAGTTTGATTCCCGTAGGGAAACCTGCACCACCAACTCCAACGATACCAGCATCTTTAATTTTTTGAAGTTTATCATCAGTTTTTTCTAATCTTACATAGTCATCAGATTGTTCTTTATCTAATTTAACGATTATTGCCATATCGTTAACTTCTTCTACTACACCTGATAAACTAGCGTGAATATTCGCTCCTAACCCATTGGGTGTTGCTACTAATTGACCACGTTTTACATGATCACCAACATTTACAATTGCTTGACACGGACCACCGACGTGTTGCTTAAGTGGAATATTGATTTTTTCAACATTAAACTCTAACATACCTTTTCCTCCTTTCCTTAAAATTTTGTTTACAAGCAGTAGTTCTAAACTTCTACTACATTTATTGTATAACAGTCTACTCATTTTTGTAAAGGGTAACTTTATTAAGTATTTCACATTTTAATAAATTTTTTTATATAAATTCACCACTAATTTTTGAGATTGTTTATATTAACGCATTCTTCTTCCAATTTTTTTTAAATTTTTATTTAATAAATTTATCTCTAATTGAAACCTCTTATCAATTTACATAAACATTAATTTGAAAATAATGAATACTATTACACAGCCGTTCTCTTTTAAATATATTTATAACCTATTTCATAATACTTTCATTTTCAGATAATATGTTTTATAGTAAAATTGGAAAAATAATGGAGAAAAGTGGCAGGTTGTCATATAAAAAAAATATATGATAAATTTTAAAAAATTAGGAGTTATATTACTTTGTTCAACTGTAATAATTAACAGTTGTGCTACAAAAGATGAACAGACAAGTTCAAATGTAAAAAAGAAATCAAAACAATTCCTTTAGAAGATTTTACAAAAAATCTAAAAAATTCCGAATATCAATATGTAGATACACGTAGTGACGAAGCATTCAATGGTTCAAAGTAGACAACATAAAAAACGGCGGACACTTAAAGAATGCAATTCAATATAGTGCTTCATTTATTGGAAAAGTAAATAAAGCCAAAGAAGATAAATTTATAAGTGATAAAGGTCTAGATAAAAAGAAAAAAATGTAGTCTATGATACAAATAAAGAAAACACTACTAAAGTAGCAGATAAACTAGCTTCTCTAGGTTATGAGGTATATAAATTCGATGACTATAAACAATTTGCTGATAACGATGCTAACAAAGATAATTTAGTAACTTATCCAGAATATCAAACCCTAGTATCACCTCAATGTGTTAAAGATTTTAAAGCTGGCCAAAAACCAGACGCTAAAAACGACTATAAATAGTAACAATAAAGAACTTATCCATATTTTCCATGTGGATAAGTTCTTTTTATAATATTGTCCAATTTTTATATACTATCTTCTCTAAGATAGTTTTATCATTACTTAGTTCCTATTTCAATTTTAATATCAGTGGTGAGGAATTACTTATATCTGATTCTTCAAAGCCAATCCAATATATTCCACTAGAATCATTTAGTTCATCTTCAAAAAAAAGGGAGTGATTCGACAAAATTGTGATTTCAAAAATCAATCTTATCGAGCCACCCCGTTTAATTTTTATTATTCTAATTCTGCTAATTTAGCTTTTAAGTATGGCACTAAATCATCTTTTAAATCAGATTTAAGTGCAAAATCTATAGTAGTCTTAACAAATCCAATTGTTTCTCCTACATCGTAACGTTTACCTTGGAAGTCGTATGCATAAACATTTTCTTCTTCATTTAACATTTGGATAGCATCAGTTAATTGAACTTCTCCACCAACACCTACTTGTTTCTTAGCTAAATGTTTGAAGATTCCCGGATTAAGAACGTATCTCCCCATAATCGCTTGATTAGATGGTGCTGTCCCTGGAGCCGGTTTTTCAACAAATGTTTCAACTTCATATAAATTACCATCTTGCCCTTTTGGAGCAATAACACCATATCTGTGAGTTTGATCTTCTGGAACTGTTTGTACACCAATCACAGAACATCCTGTTTCTTCTGCTTTATCAATAAGTTGTTTGATCGCAGGGTATTCATCATTGATTACAACGTCATCACCTAATAATACCGCGAATGGCTCATCACCGATAAAACTACGTGCAGTTAAAATTGCATCACCTAGTCCTGCCATTTCTTTTTGACGCACGTAGTGAATATTGGCAAGTTGAGTAGGATATTTCACCTTCTTCAACAACTCTAATTTACCTTTATTTTCTAATTCTACTTCTAACTCTACATTCCTATCGAAGTGATCCTCAATAGCTCGTTTTTGTTTACCTGTAACAATAATTATATCTTCTATTCCAGCTTTCACCGCTTCTTCTACTATATATTGAATAGTAGGAGTATCGATGATTGGTAACATTTCTTTTGGTAATGCTTTTGTTGCAGGTAAGAACCTTGTCCCATACCCTGCCGCTGGAATAATAGCTTTTCTCACTTTTTTCATATGTTCACCTATTATTCTTTTCTATGTTTTAACAAATTTATAATATCATATTTTTCGTTATTTAGCAAATCTTTCTTTCCATTTCAAACTATATACATAACATTTTTTATATCGGAAATCTACAATATCTCTATTAAAAATCTTGATTTTATGTTTTTTATAATTTTATAACATTCATACAGCTATGATTTTCGCACAAATATCAAACATCAATTGAATTAAGACCCAGGATATATATTTACCCTGAGTCTCATATTGTTATCTAGTGTTTAAAGCTTGAACAACCACATTTGTTGTTTGTTCTTTACCATTTCTATAGTATGTTACTTTAACAGCATCTCCTATTTTAGCTTTTTCAAATAGGTATTTTCTAACCGCTGCAACATCCTTAACATCCTCACCATTTAACTTAGTAATAATATCATATTTCTCTAAACCAGCTTGTGCAGCAGGAGTTCCATTTTCTACATAACGTACCACAACCCCTTGTTTTCCATTGAAATTCAATTGTGATTTCACAGTATCGCTATCTACAGTATTTACAGAAACCAATTGTACTCCTAGAGCTGGACGAATAACCTTACCTGATTGTTCAAGTTGTTCAGTTATTAATTTAACTTCATTAGAAGGTATTCCAAAACCAATCCCTTCTGCACTTACGTTGGCTGTTGCTTTAGCTATCTTCGACTCATTAATACCAATAAGTTTACCTTCATTATTAATTAATGCTCCCCCACTATTACCTGGGTTAATAGCTGCATCAGTCTGAATTACAGTCTGGTTCCAGTCATTTTTACCATCACCATCGACATCCATCGGAATTTGTCTATTTACAGCCGATACAATACCTTTTGTAACAGTATTAGAAAGGTTAACATCTAATGGCGATCCAATAGCAAACGCTGTTTCACCCACAGCAATCTTATCACTATCAGCAAAATCCATCGTTGTAGTTACGTTCTCTGCGCTTATTCTCAATACTGCAAGATCAGTCCAAACATCAGTCCCTACTACCTCAGCATTTACATTAGTACCGTCACTTAAAATAACTGATAGCTTCTTAGCTCCATTTACTACGTGATTATTAGTTACAACATAAGCAGTATTTCCTGATTTTTTATAAATAACTCCACTTCCACTAGAGGCTGCTTTTAAATCTCCAGAATTGTTAGATTCATTTTCAGATCTTCTAGAGTTTCCACCTAAGATTGATTCCAGATTATTACTTGAGTTACTTTGATAATTTACAATTGAAACAACAGCGTCTTTCGCCTTTGAAATAGCATTTACCGTAGTCTGTTGATTATCTTTGTCCTCTTTCGTCACAGTAACCGTAGAATTCAGAGCCTTACCTGTGCCCATAACCGCTTGCGCTCCAAAAACACTAGTAGCCCCAAGAGCAAATGCTGCAAAAACAGTTAAAAACAATTTTCCATAGTTGTTTTTAGATTCTGGTATTTTCCTAATATCTTCACTTTGATAATTATTAAATTGACTGCCTTCTACATTATTATAATTTTCATAGTTTTGATAATTCCCTTGATCATTAAAATTTTGTTGGTTATTAAAATTTTGTAAATCTACATTGTTTTGATTATTATTTCTATTTTCCATGAAAATCCTCCTTTTTGATTTTTATACAATCTATAAAAATTTTATTTTTCTTTTGTTTACATCTTTATAATATCAATATCAACTTAAAC
>CAURKK010000107.1:0-5123 GCA_963525505.1 uncultured Gemella sp. | reverse complement strand
TTTAATTCAAAGTACAATTAATGATACCAAATTATAGTGGAAAAATCAATTTTGAGAAGGGTGTATATTTACAATAGAAGAGAAAAACTATATAATTAAGTGTGATAGATTATTTTAAAAGGAGTTGCTAAATTATGAATATGAATACAGTTTATATAATGCTTGGATTTATTTTTGTTTATGCAATAGTTGCAACTATTCGTGATAAAAGAAATAAACAAAAGGCTAAAAGTAAAGAGGCATTCGAGAGATTACAAGAGAAAAGTTATAGAAAAGAATTAGAAAGTGTAATAGATCTTAGCCAAGGTGATACATTTAATATTGCGGCGCTTAGAAAAAAATACTTTTTAAACTTCGCAGATGCTAAAAAGCTGTGGGAGATATTAAAAACAAGAAAATAGGTTAGGAGAATAAATAATGAAAATAGGATTAATTATAATATTAGGGGTATGTCTTTTTGTATACTTTTCGATTAAATCAAAAACGCCAAACCCAGAAGCAGAAGAAAAAGCACGTTTAAGTAAAGAAAAATATGAAGAACTAATAAAAGAAGAAAAGAAAGAAGAAGTGCTAGCGGTAATAGACACAACTCAAGGAGACATAGCTAATATAAAATTGTTAAGAGAAGCGTATGGTTTGAATCTACTAGATGCTAAAAATTTATGGGAACATATTAAGCCAAGCGTACTAGAGAGCATGGACTTCTCTAATGTAAAAGAGATAGTAGACTACTCTCAAGGAGATATAGCCAATATAAAAATTATTAAAGATTATTACAAAATAGATTTGAAAACAGCTAAAGAATTATGGGATAGTATAAGAGAACAAGAAAATCAATAAAAGGTAGATTCTATAATAAGAAGGTAAGAGATTAATTTTATAGTTTTAGAAAGTTGGTCTAATTAGCTGTAGATTGAATGTGTATAAAATAAACCAGTAGAAAGATACTCAATAAAATTGATGTTAAAAAGCATAATTTTGAGTAACTTCTTACTGGTTTTATTTATTTTCCTTCTATTGTAATTATCCAAACTTCACTGCGAGCTGTTGTTTTGAAAGGTGGTCCCCAAAAACCGTAACCAGCAGATGTAAAGAAATGTCTGCCGTTAATTTCTTTATAGCAATAATCTAGAGTATAAATACGTTCTGTAATATAGTTAATTGGCCACATTTGTCCATGATGAGTATGACCTGATAGTTGAACATCAACAGGAAGGGTAGAGTGATAATTGATAGCATCCGGTTGGTGGTCAACAAGAACAATAGCCTTATTAAGATCTACGCTCTTAAGTAATTCAGCTGTATCTAGTCTATCACGACTAACACTTCTATCTTTACGGCCAACTAAGGTAACATCTTTATTAAGGTCCACACTTTCATCAAATAGAGGAATTATACCTGCTTTTTTAACCTCATCTACTATCTCTTGTGCATCTCGGTCATGATTCCCCATTGTTGTATAGACTCCTAAAGGAGCATTTAGCTTACTAAGTGTTTCTTTCATATTACGTTTTTTATACATAACCATATCGTCATCCATAAGGTCTCCTGCGATAACTACAGCATCAGGTTTTTGTTCAGAGATAATTTTGTTTAATTTTTCTAGCTGACCATTACCGAAAAATGTTCCAAGATGTAGATCAGAAACCATAGCTATCTTTATAGGTTTTTCTATTTTTTTATCTACTTTTATAGTTTCGCTTTTAATAATAGGTGAATACGCCCAATATAGACCTAAAGCAGACATACTTATAAGAAATATACCTGTTATTCCTAAACTAAATCCTTGAGAAAGATTTAGCTTAAATAGTTTTAACACTAATTTTGCAATTAATAATATTACAGCTATAACAACTCCGTTAACAAAGTAGAAAAACCAAATATTTCCGTAGTTGACCCAAGGAGCACCCAACTTCAACATATATGCTACGATAGAGAAGTTTGCGAAGCTGAAAAATATTATCGCGATAAAAAGTTTTAATCCAGGGGTAATGAATGGAGTGAGCATCCATTTAAAACCGAGCCATAAAAGTACAACGAGTACTTCATAAAAGATAGCTATACCGATAAAGGCAGCTATAACTTTCCAATTACTCAATATCAATTCTCCTTCAATTTATTTAATAACAAATGTAAGAATATGTTGTATATTCAAACAGAGTGCTTTTCATTATACAATATAAATCTTAAATTGTCATTAAATTAGGTTGGGGGATGGTTTTTTTTAAGTATTGATGTTAAATTCGTCCTTTAGTATATTTAACATATTATCAATAGAGTTCTTGATTTCTTCCATTGTAGGGTTAAGACGTTTTTTACCTGAGGGCAAGGTACTGTCTTCTCCTGGATGGTCGATATAATTTCTAATATAAGTTGTCATGGATTTATCAGTATGAGTTCTGAATACATTTTGATGGTTTTCATTTGTGCTGAATTTTGAATTTTTTTCATAAAGCCATTGATCAAAACTTACGATAGATGTAGATACAGTTTTTGAGCCATCACTATATGTTTTATTTGCATCACTAGCTTTTTTATGTAAGAATCCGAATAAGTCAATGTGGAACTCTACGCTAGGTATTTTAAATGCTTTGTAATTAATTTCTCCCCATGTTGGGCTATGTGGAAACATATTAAGTTTCTCATCTTCTGTAATTTTAAGAGTTTGTTGATCTCTAGAAAATATACTTAACTTATTGCTAGAATTAAAGTTTTTTAATAGATAGGGTGAATGAGTTGTTATAAAAACTTGATTTTGTTCTGATAGTTTATTTAAAGAATCAATTAATTTATTTTGAGCAATAGGATGTAGGAATGTCTCAGGTTCATCTATGAAGAAGAAAATAGGTTTTGATATTTCCTCATTTTTTGTATCTATTTGGGCATATACTTGAATTAAAGTTAGCGCTAATGCCCTTTGCATGCCTGTTCCTTTTTCTGAAATATCAGTTTTTATACCGTTATCTTCAAGTAAAATTTGACCTGTTTTGAAAAAATTCTCAATTGTGGGAACGCCAAAAGAAAATTCAACATTTGTTTCTCCATATTGGTCGGCCATTAATTTTTCAACTCGTTTTTGCAAATTTGTAAGGTTACTGGCAAATCCTTTATCCCCAAAAGCATCAGCATGAGCCTTCTCAAAATTTTTCCATTCGTCAGAATTTTGAAAATCTTCGGTTATTGCATTTATTAATTTTCCTACTATAGTTGTTGATTTTCCAAGATTTTGAAATTCATTATTATTTAAATCGGAATATACAAATTGTGCATCGAATAATTCTGAAATCATATTATCCACTCCTGTAGGGTTTTCGAAAAGCTTGTTCTTAGGGCTGTATATTGAAACGTTTCTTATGGTTATTTTTTTAGTATCATTTTTCCAAAGTGAGGTTTCTGAGCTTCTTTTCAGTATTATTTCAGAATTATTGATAAGATAAGTGTGGTATTTTTTCAAATTATCAGTTTGCAAGAAATCTTTTAAATTTTCTCCTTTTATTGTTATTTCAACTGAAACTTCTTCTTTTTTAGCTACTCCTTTTGTTATCCATTCTTCTTTTGTTTTACCTGACTTAAGGAACTCGATAGCTTTGAAAATTGTTGTTTTCCCACTATTATTGTTACCGACAAAATAATTTACTCCAGGACAAAAGTTTAGTTCTGTAGTTCCTTCAAAGCACCTGAAGTTTTTTAATTTCATTTTTGATATATACATAGTAAGGCTCCTTCTTTATTGTTAATGTTATCTTTATTTTATCATAATTATCATGTATATCACTAATGTTTAGTAGAGATATATTCATATAAAGCTAAATATTAATAATGTAAATTTATATAAAAAGGGAAATACCCACTAAATTATGTTATAATAATGCTATATTTATTAAGATTTAAAGAAGTAATTAATGGATTAAAGAATAGAGGAAAAAAATAATGATTAATATTAAGAAAACTTGAAAAGGAATTATGGGATTCGGCTGATATACTGCGTGCAAATTCTAAATTAACAGTACATCAATATAGTATGCCGGTATTGGGATTTATCTTTTTAAGATAAGCATATAGTCGATATAAAATGGTCGAGGCAGAAATTTTAAAAGAACGTCCTTCTCGTGGAGGGAGAGTAATGCCTGTAGAGGATTGTGATTTTACTGCTAAAAGCGCATTATATCTTCCGAAGGAAGCTCAATATGATTATTTATTAAATCTTCCGGAAGATATCTCTACTGTAAGCCTTATTAGTAAAGATGGAAATAAGATGAGTAGTTTAGGTGAAGTAGTAAATAATGCTATGAATCTTATAGAGGAGCAAAGTGAGCAATTAGTAGGTGTATTACCGAAAACATATACTGATTTTTCAGATGCAATATTATCTGAATGGTTACGAATATTTAATAACTTAGCTATTAATGAAGTAGGTGGTTACAAAGAGAATTTGCTAAAAATAAGAGGAAAAGCCTTATCTTAAGAGATTTAGAAGAGTTAATTCAGCAGAAACTAGGAAGTATATTACATAGTAATCCTGATAGGATTAATTATTATGAACGGTATAAAGTGATTATAAGTGATTATAATAGTGAACAAGATAGAGCTGCAATCGAGAAGACATTCATGGGACTTTTAGCATTAGCTAATCAAATGAACGATGAAGAACAACGTTATGTTTGTGAAGGATTTTCAAGTGATGAAGAGCGATCTCTTTATGATATGTTATTCCGTGAGGACTTGAATAAGAATGAAATTAAGAAATTAAAAGAAGTGGCAACTACATTGCTTAGTCAAATTAAAACTAAAATAGCCGAATGCGATCACTGGACAGATAAGCAAGAAACTAGAGCAGTAATTGATAATCTTATTCGTGATATTCTTTGGAATGAATTGCCAGAATGTTATGATGATTCGAGTATTGCTATATATCGAAACCGAATATATGAATATGTGTATAGTCGATATAAAGTAGTCGCTTAATTATTTTCAGGATTTTAAAAAGAAACATCTAGGAAACTAAAATTCCTAGATGTTCTTTATATGTGATTATTTTCCTAATTTTTCTAATTGTTTAGCTAAGCGCTCGTTTACGAAGTCCCAGTTAACTACACGGAAGAATTCTTTAATATAGTCTGGAC
>CAURKK010000106.1:0-5130 GCA_963525505.1 uncultured Gemella sp. | reverse complement strand
AATAGATTATCTATATAAGATGCTAAATATTATAAAATCAGATTAGATGATAAAGATGTTGATAAACAGCCCGGAGTAGGAGTTGTAATAAAGCAATCTTTGTATGAGCTAGTATACAAAGATTTTGCAAAGGAAAACAAATTAGTAATTGATTCCAATGCTTTTCTTATGTCAACCAATGAAAAAGAGGAAAAGAAAATAGGAACGGTAAGTACGGAAATATTTTATGGCTTAGAGAATATTCGACTTCATGATATAGATGTTATTTTGAAACCATGTGAAGAAATGTATGAAATTTATTTAAAAAAATAAATTGTAGAAAGGAGAAACAATATTGGAAGTAATCAATTTTGAAGAATTTAAGATTTATAATGAGGAGAATAAGTATAGTTTTTTATATGCAGATTTTGATGATGAAAATAAATTCTTGCCAGGATTAGTTTCGTATATTTTTGATGAGAAAAATTTGCTTCTTTATTCTGAACTAAATACAGGAGTAGAATTTACCCCAGGTAAAAAAGAATATGTAAAGCTTTATAAAAATATTCAATACTTCTTGGATAAAGAGTTAATGAATATACCAATAGTTGATTTAGATGATGAGTTAGAAAGAATATTAAGTGAAGAATACGAATGCCTTAAAGACTCTGATGGCAAGATCTCAATAAAACAAGATAAAATAGGTAAAATTGGGGAATATATTTTTCATTTAATATTAACAAGATATTTCGGATACAAATGCATAATTCCGAAATTTCGTATTATAACAGATAGAAATATGAGTGCATTTGGTATTGATACATTATTTTATGATGATGAAAAAAGCGAAATTCTATTTGGAGAGGCAAAATTTTCAAAGAAACTAAAAAATGGAGTCTCTTTGGTTAATCGCTCTTTAAAAGATTATGAGCAAAATATAAAAGAAGAATATTTGTTAGTTTTATCAAATGAAAACTTTAACTTAAATTCAAACTTTTTGAATAAGTATAAAGATAAAATTGAAGTCTGTAGAACATTCGAAGATTTTATTAAGGAATCAAATATAAATAGTGTCATAATACCTATTTTTATTGCTCATGGTGATGGTAATAAAGAAAAAATCGAAAAGTTCTTAGATAGATTAAACAGCGTTAATTCCAATGAAATGTTAGGATTAGATACAAAATATCTGTTAATTTCTTTACCAGTAATTGATAAGGAAAAATTTGTTAATTTTGCAATCAGAATGGCGGTGAATAAAACTTATGAATACGAATGTAAATAATGCACAGGTGTATAGGGAAAATTACATACTTGCGTTAAATAATGTAGATAATAAAACAGAATATGAAAAATTTCATGCAGACTCTTTATTTAATTTAGGATTAACAATGTATTCAAGAGAATATTCATTTAAGTCAGCTATTTATAATGGATTTGCTTGTAGTCATATTGATGACAATTTATCATTACATCCAGAGCAAATGCGGGTTTTAAATCTAATTAAAGGTAGTAATGGTCTTATTTTTAGTGCTCCAACAAGTTTTGGAAAAACGTTTGTTGTATTTGAATATATAGCAAGAGAGCAGCCTAAAAATATTGTTTTGATTGTACCTACATTAGCGCTAGTTGATGAGTATAAACAAAAAATACTTAAAAAATATAAAGACTCTTTTTTGGAGTATAAAATCTATACAAGCATTGATACTGAAAAAGAATATGATTTTGAACACAAAAACTTATTTATTTTAACTCATGATAGAGTGGTTAATGAAGACGTAATTTCGATTTTTTCAGAAATAGATTTTTTGGTTATTGACGAGGTCTATAAGCTTAAGACCGATTTTAATAATGATAGAGCTTTGATACTGAATTTGGCATATAAATTTCTAATGAAAAAATCAAGAAAGTATTTATTACTAGCTCCTTTCTTAAAAGAAGTCAGAAATATTGATAAAATAGAAAATAAACCACTATTTTTTTCAAGTAACTTTTCACCTGTTGTAAATAAGGTTATAGAGCGAAGAATTGCTGATGAAAATGATAGATATTTAGAAACTGTAAAAGTTGTAAATGAACTGGAGAATACCAAGCGACTGGTTTATTTTCCTACAGTGTATTCGCTTAATAAATTTTTATCTGGAACATTTGAATTTAATATTAAAATTGGTAAAAGTAGGATTTTAGATGAATTTATAGAGTGGGCTTCAAATGAAATACATGAGGAGTGGTCGGTCTTAAAGGCACTAAATAAAGGTATTTTAGTACATCACGGTCAGTTACCTTTAGGAATAAGAATGCTACAATTAGAACTATTTGATGATATAGACAGTGGATATAATATAATGTTATGCACATCCACGTTGTTGGAAGGTGTTAATACTGCGTGCGAAAATATTATTATAACAAAGCCTGCAAGAAATAAAACTGAATTTGATGCATTTGATTTTTTTAATCTTGTAGGGAGAACAGGAAGGCTTTGCCAATATTATTTAGGGACTGCATATTATATACGTGGTACTAACGACAGAGAGTATTGTAAGGAAGAAGCTTTAAAGTCTATTGAATTTGAATTAACCGATAACAGTATTGACATGGATATTAATTCCGATAGATATAATGAACATCCTGAGTTCTTGAGCTTGTTGCAAGAGATGGGAATATCGTATGAGGATTATATAAAGCATTTTGCAACACAATTTAGATTTTCAACAATAAATGCCATGTATAGTAGGTTCAAACAGAATAAAAACTTATTATACAAGGTAATTGATGATATGCTCGCAAGTGATAAACCAACAAAACTAAGTGTTGTGAGGGAGCTATATAAAATTATTGAAAATGATTCAAAAAGATATAATTATATGCTTAAAACGTATATCATTAATATTTTGACATATAAGCAACCAAGAAGTATTAGGACGACTATTGAACAGGTTCGTAAAGCATTCGTTAAGTTAGATTTAGATTATATAATAAGTGAAGTTTTAAAATTAAAAAATAGTTACATAGAATATGATTTCTATAAGAAAACGGGAGCTGTGTTATATTTTATGGAGTTAGATAATGCATCAGAGAATATAAAAAAGCCTATTGAAGAAGGAATACTAAGAGTAATAGAGAATAAGTATTTTATGCATTCTCCAGGTAAAAAAATATTAAAAGATATGGGGATTTATGATAAGGATATAAATATTATTTCTAAAATTATTGGTGAAAATATAAGCTCTGTTGATGAATTACAAAGCAAAATACAGGAAAATTACGAAAAAGTTATTCCAAAAATAAGTGTTATATCGAGGTTTATAGTTGAAAAAATGATAAGATGAGAAAGTTATCTCTCCATCTCCTTACCCATATATTTCTCATAATTTTTGGCTCTATGTCAAATACGGGGCATGAGAAAATAACGCTATAAAATGCTAAGCAGCTTCAAGCTGCTTGGCATTTTTATATTAATGACTTTAGTCAGTTGAGGAGGCGAAGACTCCGAAGCAAAAAACCACCCGCTATGATATATACCCAAGATTCTGGACACATATATATTTATTATCATCTTCTTTCTTTTATTTTGACTTTTTTCGCGATATAATATAATTACTAATTAGATTCGGAGGTCAATTATGAATAAAGTAATAGAAACAATGATGGAACACCGTACAAGAAGAAGTTTTGTAAAAGGGGAAGAACTTCCAAAAGAGCATTTAGAACAAATTATTGCTTGTTCTAAACAAGGATCAAGTTGGATGAATGGACAACACTACAGTATCATCGTAGCGACAGGAGAAACAAAGCAAAAGATCGCTGATTTAATTAAAGATAAAGCACCAGGTAATGTGGCTCATATCGAAAGTTCTGCAGCATTTTTGGTATATTGTATTGACTTTAGCAATATTAAGTTGTCATTTGATATTGAAGGTGGAGAGTTTGATATTTCTAACCAATACGAACCATTATTAATAGGTTCTATGGATGTTGGTATTGCGATGCAAAATGCTGCTTTGGCTGCTGAGTCTTTAGGATATGGCATAGTTTACTGTGGTGGAGTGCGAGGTTTTGCTAAGGGTATTTCTGGACTTCTAAACATTCCAAAAAATGCATTATTCTTATGTGGACTAAGTATTGGTGTAATAGATGAAGAAAAATCTACAGAAAAAGTTAAACCAAGATTACCGCATGAAGCTAATGTTGGGTATAATAAGTTTCCAAAATCAAATGAAGAGGTATTAAAACAATATCGTCAAACTATGATTGACTTTGCAGAAGCTCGTGAAACTAAAACATGGACTAAAAAATTTGCTGATTTCTATGCACAACCTTCAGGAATAGAAGCTGTAACAAAAGAACTATTAGAGAAAAATGGATTTGTGAGCAAGAAATAGCAACAAGTATCAGTAAAGAGATATTTGACATAAATTATTTTTTTCTATATAATAATAGTAGAGGAAGTCGGAGAGTAATACCGACTCTAAAAAGAAAATACTCTAAAGTTGATGTAGTCGTAGGAGTCGCGACTCTAAAAAGAAAGACTCTTTTTTCATATAATAATGGGGATATATTATGGCAAATATAAATAAAAACAGCTTATATTTTCATCTGTTAACAGAGGATTATTTTAATACATATAAAAATTTAGATGAATTTCAAGAAGATGTAGCGAGAGGTCATGGAGTTATGATTTTAGATATCAAGAATTTATTGATTGCCATACCACTACGATCGGGAATTTCTGCAAATTTAAGAAATGCTAGGCATATATTTCCTTATGTTACGTATGAAAGGAATGACGGTAGACAGTGTTTAAAAGCATTAGACTTTAGTAAGCTAACTATCATAGAAAAAAAACATATAGATTATTTAAGAATTTATCACTTTAGTGATATAGAGGAGAAGAAATTTTATTTAAAAAATTCAAATCGTATTTTCACAAGGGTAAAAAATTATGTTCAAACATATATAAACATTTGTTCTAAGATTGAATTGAAGAAACCAATAACGAAACGAACTTTGCAGCCATATCAATATAGTACGCTTAGAAATTTCCATTCTGAATTGGGTATTTCAATTTCAAAAGAAAAATTTATTAGTCAATTAAAAAAATCATAGTATTAAGTATCTAATTCTAGATGCTTTTTCTTTTATTTTTAAAAG
>CAURKK010000105.1:0-5185 GCA_963525505.1 uncultured Gemella sp. | reverse complement strand
CAGAAAAGTAAGGGGTATTGTTATAATACCTCTTATCTTTTTTTAGACTGATGATTGTCAGGCGAGGAATTTTAAAATTATTCGAAAGCTATAAAATAAATAATTTTCTAGTAAAATTTAAAGTTCTATGAGATAATAAAGTCATCAAGTGTTTATAATTGATAATTTCAAATTATAGGAGAACGAATATGAAAAAAAGTATAGCTATATTTTCAAGTATTATCATTGCCCTTATTATTTGTGCAACAGCTTATTATTTTATGTTTGGTAGTGGAAAAGATAAACAGGTAAAAGAAGAATATCAAAAGTATGTTGATATGATAAACATTAATCATGACTTTGAAAAGGGTAGTAAAGGATTAGAGACTATGACGACGGATGTTGCGCAGAAAGTTATTCCTACTATTAAGACTGATATTAAAGTAGCAAAAGAAATTAGAAATACGTCTATTAGTTTAGAGGATAAAAAAGTAGATGAAGCAAAGGATAGCTTAGACCGAGCTAAGAAATTAGATAGCAATTCAAATTTTTCTGCTGCAATAAATTGGTTAAATGCTGATATAGATAACTACAAAAGAGCTGAAGAAGAGATAAACAATCTTAAATTAGATTCTAACTTTAGAAAAAATCTTTCTCAAGTTATAGAAAAGTATAAGTTTAACAATAATAATCTTAAACAATTGTTGAATGAAGTAGGAACTAAGATTTATGATAAGGCAGAAGAAGAAGTGAAGAAGGCAAAAGAACTTGCTGAAAAAAGAGAACAAGAACGTAAGAAAAAAAGATCTGATGTCGAATTAGGTGGTCCGAATCCTGCGCTATTAAATGACAGTAATTCATTACCTGCAGATGCTCAAGGAATAGGTGGAGCAACAAGTGAAGAAGGAGCGAGAAAAATGAGTTCTGATCTTGTTAATCGATATAAAGGATATCTTCTAAAAAAATATAATGGAGAATCAATTGAATGGTCTGTAAATGGTAAGAGCTTTAAACTTATTAAGGAAGATGGAAGTAAGATAACTTTTACCACTCAACCTCAGCTTTATAAAAAAATAGGAAATAGATTGGTTTCTGGAGTTAATCTTAATAGTGAAGAGGGTTCTGAATTTTTATATAATACTTAATATTTAATGATTATAAAAACTCAAGGTATAACATAATGCTGATTACCTTGAGTTTTCTTTTATATTTCTACAATATCTATATTAGCTTTTGTTTTATAAATAACGTCCTTACGTTCTATGAGAATAGTGGCTTTTTCTGATAGTTCTTTGTTTTCTTTTATTTTACTTAGTAATTCACGACTTGGATTCATAGCGACAGGATTTCCAACGCGTCTTAACATATTGTAATCTCCATTAGTATCTCCGTATGCGTAAGAATTCGTAAGATCTATATTATATTTCTCAACAAGTTTATCTATCATATTGTTTTTACTATCAGCATCCCACATCGGAATAACCTCACCTGTAAATTTATCATTTTCTATGATGTATTTACTACCAATCGCAAGAAATGCATGATGTTTTTTACCCATTGCTTCTACAAGATAGTCAGGGCTTCCCGAGATAAAAATAATCAAATGATCATTTTTTTTATGTTTTTCGATAATATCCCTAGTAAATTTATAAACACGATCTGCTTTAAGTTTCATAACTTGTTCTGTAGCGAAATCAATGTATTTTTTATGGAGTCCTGTTATTGCTTGAACGTAGGCCTCAGAAACACCGAATAAATAATTGTCATAGTCTTCAAATCTTTTATCCCAGTTAATATAACTGTCTTTTACCCCGTTTAACCAATACTTTTCATCTACAACTTCATATTTAATTAGTTTTTTAAAATGTTCCGTCATTAGTGAATCCCTATAAAGAGTTCCATCGATATCAAAAAATGCTGCTATTTTTTTTTCATTCATATTTTGTCCTCCTAATTTTAAAATAATATTTCTATTATAATTAAGGGAGTGACTCAAAAATCGTGATTTCGAAGAAACAAGATTTTATCGAGTTACTTCCTGCAGTAGTTTATTGGATATCTAAAAAGCTTTAATAAAACGAATTTGGATATTAGTAAACCACCGCGTCTATGAGTTTTCATATAAACTTTGTTAAAATTTAGGACTTTTGGGTAAGTCCTTTTAAACATTAGAATTTTGTCGCATCAACAGAGTCGATGTATTTTTTAAGTTCTGGAACAATATTAGAAATAGTTCCATCTTCAAATGGATTTTCTAAGTTTGCTTCTTTAACTAATTCTAAGAATGGTTTAGTTCCACCTTGCTTACATAGGTGTAGGTACTCAGCCCATGCTTTTTCCCTATTTTCGTTAGCTTTTTTCCAGAATTGGAAGGCGCAAACTTGAGCTAGTGTATAGTCAATGTAGTAGAATGGTACGCTGAATAAGTGTCCTTGTCTATAGAAGAATAATCCTTCATCAAGTTCTGGAATTTCTTCGTAGTAACGTGATGGTAAGTATTTTCTTTCTACTTCTAACCATTTCATACGACGCTCTTGTGGTGTTAGTTCTGGATTTTCATATACTTCATGTTGGAACTCATCGACAGTAACCCCATAAGGTAAGAATTTAATAGCTGTAGTCATGTGGTAGTACTTGAACTTATCAGTATCTTCTTTAAAGAAAAGATTCATCCATGGCCATGTTAAAAATTCCATACTCATTGAGTGAATTTCACAAGCTTCAAATGTTGGCCAAACGTAATCTGGCATATGATTTCTACTTTGGAAAACTTGGAATGCATGTCCAGCTTCATGAGTTAAAACTGTAACATCATGCGGAGTTTGGTTGAAGTTAGCAAAGATAAACGGTGCTTTGTAATCTGGAATAAATGTACAGTAACCACCACCAGCTTTTCCTGGTTTTGTATCTAAGTCTAATAGATTGTTTTCAGTCATAAATGTAAAGAATTCATCAGTTTCTGGTGATAATTCTTTATACATTGTTTTAGCATAATCAACAAGTGTAGGACGGTCACCTTTTGGAGTAGGGTTACCAGATTTGAATGTTA
Source organism: uncultured Gemella sp. (assembly GCA_963525505.1). Lineage (GTDB taxonomy): Bacteria > Bacillota > Bacilli > Staphylococcales > Gemellaceae > Gemella. The sequence goes on along the minus strand of CAURKK010000105.1, from coordinate 2,157 downwards.
CACCTTCATCATGGAATGAAAGTTTTTCAAGTCCTAGACGATTAGCTTGTGCTTTTTTAAGTTCTTCAACTACAGGAACGATTTCTTCAAAAATTTGTTTTCTGTAGTTTGCTACGTCTTTTGCATTATAGTCAGTTCTATGTAGACGAAGGTAAGCAACTTCTACGAAGTTATCAAAACCAAGTTTTTTCGCAATACGAGTACGAACTTTGATCATACGGTCATATATGCTATCGTATTGTTCTAAGTTTTCTTTGAAGAATTTTGCAACAGCCTGACTTGCTAATAGACGAGTCTCACGGTTGGCATCTTGAGTATATTTAGCCATACCGCTTAGATTATGTACTCCACCATCAAATGGAATTTTAGCACTTGAAGTAAGTTTAGTATATTCAGAAGTAAGTTTATTTTCTTCTTTTAAGTCTTCGATAATTTCATCGCTAAATACTTTAAGAGAAGATTCAATTAGGTTAAAGTAGTGTTCCCCAATTTCTTTTTTAAGTTCTTCTTTGAATTTAGAATCGAACATTGCTTTGTCGAATTTGCTAAGAATAGAAGTTAATTCTGGATTGAAGTCATCCCAAAAATCTCTTTCAGCTTCATAAAATTTATCAGTAGTGTCGATTGTTGCACGAATTTCTACTAATTGAGCTAATGTTTCAACGCTGTTACGAAGTTTGTTGTATTCGTTAAAAATTTCTAAAGTTTCTTCAACAGTATTTGCCGAATTTAATTTTTCTATTAATGTTTCTAATTGTTTTTTTATTTGATTAGTATCTGGTCTAGTATATTGGTAATTTTCAAAAGTCATAATACACCCTCCTAAAAATCTTATTTATAAATTATCAATATAACTATGATATCATGAAATATAGAAAAACACAAAAGTAAAATTCAGAAAATTTCCAAACAAAGATTGAAAATTATCCTGATATATTTCGTAAAATAAAATTTTAAAAAACTGTCGGGTAGGAAACTTTGACATTCTGAGCTATTTATGAAATAATAAAATAAGGATGAAAGACCGAGAGAAATAATTAGAAAAAAAGGAGAAAAAATTTGATTACAACTAAAGATATAATTATTGATCCACATGCAACACTTAGAGCACGTGCTGAAGAAGTAAAAAGTCCGATTTCAGACGAAGATAAAGCTGTTTTACGTGGATTACTAGAATATGTAATTGCTTCTCAAGATGATGAGAAAGCAGAAAAATTAGGACTAAAACCTGGAATAGGGTTAGCGGCACCGCAAATTAATGTTTCAAAAAGAATGATCGCAGTGCACATTCCTAATGAGGAGTTTCCAGAAGATACAGTTTCTTATGCATTGTATAATCCAAAAATAATCTCAAACTCAGCTGCAAAATGTTACTTAGCTGGTGGAGAAGGATGTTTATCTGTAGATAAAGAAATTAAAGGATATGTTCCTCGTTATTCAAAAATTAAAGTAGTTGGTTATAATGAAAATGATGAGAAAGTTACTTTAACTTTAACAGATTTACCAGCAATTTGTTTCCAACACGAAATTGATCACTTAAATGGAGTTATGTTCTACGATCATATTAATAAAGAAAATCCATTTGATGTACCAGCTGAATACGAAAAACTATAATAATAAAGAGCGATACAAATTTGTATCGCTTTTTCTAATAATGTTTGTATTGTTTTCAAACTATGGTATAATATTGTTATCTAAAGGATAGGAGAGTTTATAAAATGAAAAAGATATTACAAATTATATCAGTCTTTTTATTAGTATTTTTAGTCGGATGTTCCGAAAAAGAAGGTAGTAAGGTTTATGTTAAAAAACAACCTGGTGTACAAATGGAAATTACACTTTATTATAAAGGTGATGTTGTAACAAAACAAACAGCCAAAAATATTATTACTTATTCTGAAGTAGGACTAACTAAAGAAGCTTTTAAAAAGAAAGCGGAGAAATTAGGAGAAAAGTTCAAAGGTATAAAAGGGTTAGAAGACAAGGTTGATTATCAAGATAAAGTTGCTATAGAAACTGTAACGGTTGACTATTCTGTAGCTGATATTAATGAATTAAAAGGTCTTCCATGGCCAAGTTCTGGAGATAAAAAAGTAAGTCTGAAGAAAACAGAAGAAAAACTTATAGAAGAAAGATTTGATGAGAAAAAATAAAAAA
>CAURKK010000104.1:0-5304 GCA_963525505.1 uncultured Gemella sp. | reverse complement strand
AATGTTAACTCAATTAACAAAAAATGTAAAAAAAGGTCAAGTTAGAGTTAAAATTAAAACTACTCATGGAGATATGACATTCAAATTATTTGAAAAAGATATTCCAAAAGCAGTAGAAAACTTTTTAACTCATGCTAAAAATGGATACTATAAAGGTATTATTTTCCACCGTGTAATTAAAGATTTTATGATTCAAGGTGGAGATCCAACTGGAACAGGTATGGGAGGAGAGTCAATTTGGGGGCGTAGTTTCGAAGATGAATTCTCAATGGATTACTTCCACTTCTACGGTGCGCTAAGTATGGCGAATGCTGGACCAAACACAAATGGAAGTCAATTCTTTATAGTTCAAAATTCTCATGTAGATGCTAGAACTTTACAAGCGCTTGAACAAGGTGGATGGCCAAAAGAAGCTGTTGAAGGTTATGCTAAATTAGGAGGAACTCCGCACTTAGATCACCGTCACACAGTATTTGGACAACTTATTGCTGGTGCGAAAACTTTAGAAAAAATTGCAGCTGTGAAAACTGGAGCTCAAGATAAACCAGTTGAAGAAGTTGTAATACTTGATGTAGAAGTTAAATAATTATAAAACGCAAGGTTAAAAGATTTAATCTTGCGTTTTTATATATTGTAGTAGAAAAAATCATTATATAATTTTAGAATTTAGATAATGAAAATTAATATAAACTAAAGAACAGAGGAAATTTTTTTCCAATAATAAAATATTATTAATTATTTTAAATTTCTTCTCGAAAAAAATAAAAAAAAAACACTTTCAAATTGACTATTCATGTGATATAATTATGAAAGTTTGAATATAAAAAAAGGAGAAGAAGAATGGCAGAAAAAACAAGAGTAAAACCAATTCTAGATGTTCATGAAAAGCCTAGCTTAGCTCTATGGGTAACGTTAAGCTTACAACACTTATTCGCAATGTTTGGAGCGACGGTGTTAGTGCCGATTTTAACAGGATTACCAGCAAGTACAGCTTTAACGACATCAGGTATTGGAACACTTACGTATTTATTAATAACTAGAGGTAAAATTCCTGCGTATTTAGGGTCTTCATTTGCCTTTATTAATCCTATTATTGTGCTTTCAACTACTCATAGTGTTGAGACGGCAATGCTTGGTGCATTTTTAGCCAGCTTAGTTTATGGGGTTGTAGCAATGTTAATTTACAAATTTGGTGTAAATTGGTTATTGAAACTTTTACCACCAGTTGTAGTTGGACCTATTATCATTGTAATTGGACTTGGAATTGCTCCTACAGCAATCAATATGGCTATGTATAAAACAGTAGACGGAGCTAAAGTTTATGACTTGAAATATTTCTTAGTAGCTCTTATCACATTAGCAGCAACAATCTTCTGTTGTGTTGCTTTAAGAGGATTTGCTAAACAAATACCAGTACTATTAGGGATTGTGTTTGGATATATCGTTGCTGTAATTGCAGGATTAGTTGACTTCCAACCAGTTGTCGATGCTCCTTGGTTTAGCTTACCGAAGTTCACTATTCCATTTGTAACATATGCACCAGAGTGGAATGTAGCAGCATTAGCAATGGTACCTATTGCTATAGTAACTATTAACGAACATATCGGTCACCAAATGGTATTATCTGAAGTAGTAGGAAGAAACTTCTTAAAAGATCCAGGACTACACCGTTCAATTTTAGCTGATGGAACAGCGATGATGTTTGCATCACTTTTAGGTGGACCACCAAGTACAACATATGGTGAAAACATTGGGGTTCTTGCTATTACACGTATCTTCTCTGTATTTGTATTAGGAGGAGCGGCGGTATTCGCACTTATCTTAAGTTTTGTAGGTAAGTTCTCAGCTCTAATCTCTACGATTCCATCACCAGTTATGGGTGGTGTATCGATTTTACTATTCGGTATAATCGCTTCAAGTGGACTTAGAATGTTAGTAGATGAAAAAGTAGACTTAAGTATCAACAGAAACTTAGTAATTTCATCAGTAATCATCGTTTTAGGTGTAGGTGGAGCAATGCTTAAATTCGAAAGCATTAACTTCGAACTTCCAGCGATGGCACTTGCAGCTATCAGTGGTGTATTATTAAATGCATTCTTACCAAAAGAAGATAAAAAATAGTATTTAACAAAATAACTAGTAACTTGTATTAATAAGTTACTAGCTATTTTTTGTATAAAACAATATTGTAATTTAATATGTAGATTATATTAATAATAGTAAGGTATATTTCTAATTAGGAACTATGATATTTTAATCTCTTATTTCTAGTAATTTTGAAAAACTAGGTAAATTCCTAATATTTTTATTGAATAACCAAAATAGAAAAATACTAAAAATTAATAAAGAAGTAATAATTATAATAGTTTTAATACTGTATTTTATACTTAATACTCCTGCCAATAAAGCTCCTAGCGGGCTAAATGCTATAGATAAACCAATCATAGTGGACATAGCGATATCTAATTTATCTTTACTTATGATGCATTGAATCATTGTTTGAGAATATGTGTTTAAAATCCCAATCAATATCCAGCCAAAAAGAAATAATAAAAAATTGACAATTTTGTTTGTAATGGAATTATTGTTAACTATGCTAAGTGCTACCCAAGACAGTGCTATACCTAGTGTAAATGTAGTGTATAAAACGCTCAATCTTATATTTTTTAACATCTTACTGTTGGAAAGAAATGCTCCTATTAGTATCCCCAATCCAGATGCACTAAGCAAAATTCCATAAAAATAGCTAGTTTCTGAATACTCAGGAAGTATTGTTAGTAACGAACTGGTAGAAAAATTAATTATTATAATTCCAATTAATAATGGTTTTAATAGAGGAGTATTCCATATTTTCATACCGCTACTTAATTTAGAGAAGTAGTTTTCTTGAACAGAATTAGTATTTTTAGATAAATCATTTGATAGGAATATGAATATAGTGCTATTAATAAAAAATGTAATGCTATTTATGATGAATGCATATATTGTACCAAAAACTGTTATAATAAATCCGCCTATTGAATTAAAAAGTGCGTCACTACCTTGATAAGCTATAGAAAACAATGAATTTGCTTTAACTAACTCCTGTTGTTTAACTATTTTTGGAAGTAAACCAAGTTGAATAGGATAAACAATTTGATTAATGAAACTGATACAAACGATAAAAATTATCAGTGTAGTAATATGTAGTTTATTAATGAAGATTAGAACAGTGATAACTAGTAATATTATTGCTTGAATTAACTGTGAAATAATTAAAAACTTCTTTACATCAAATCTACTGATTATCGGTGAGATAAATATTTGTAATATAGCGGTAAATGAGATTAAAAACAAGGTAATACCACTATAAAAAGTAGATTTGGTTAAAGAATAGATTAAAGTTAAAGTAGCTATTGAATATATGCTATCACCGAAGTTAGTGATTAATCTACCGAATAGTAAAATTGAAAAGTTTTTATTTTTGAACATAGAGTTCACATCCTTTATAAAAATTTTAACGATAAAAAATATTTGACAGTAGATATATTATTTTACAGCTCTTAATGAGCTGTAGAAATAATACTAATACTAACACTATTTTTATTTTCTGAGGAGAATTTCTTTTCTAGTTTTTTAACTTCATTCCAGAAATCTTCCATGTCTTTTTTATTTATATTAAAATTAACTGAAGTATTGTTAAATAAGTCGTTAAAGATACTAGGTGAAGGTACAAATGCATGTGCAGTCGGTAGATAGTATTTTTGGATTATACCATTTATTGTATCTGTATCAACTACTTCGATGAAATTATTTTCCTCTAGAATATTAAGGTGATAGTGTATTTTAGTTCTATTAATTTTTAATAGTTTAGCAAGTTCTTTTGAGTTTTTCTTTTCTGTACCGAGTGTTGTAAGAATACTTATTCTTAAAGGATCAGAAATAACCTTTAGCCTCTCGATATCTGTAATATATTGAATATCTTTAATAATAATCATCCCTTTCTTATCTAATATTATATAATGAGTAAAATCAATTGTCAATTTTTTTTGAACGTTATAAAAATATTTTTCTGGACCATTAAATTTAGTAAAATTAGTCAACAATAGTTTGACTACCTCTTTTTTATTTGATATAATTTACTAGGTATATTAGTTAGTAAGAACTTACTAAAACTACAAGAAGAAATAAAATATAAGGAGAATGAAATTGAAAAAACTATCAGCAATTTTATTAGGTTTGCTTGGTGTAGTTACATTATCTGGATGTTCTCAAGAGGACAGATCGGGAACTTTTTATGAAGTTTTCGTAAAACCTATGGACTTAGCACTGAGTAAAATACATGAATACACAGGAAGTTGGGGTTGGTCAATTGTTATTATTACTTTAGTAATAAGACTATTGGTTTTACCATTCATGTTAAATAACTACAAAGTTCAAAATAAATCAAGAAAAGGGCAAGAATTAGCGCGTCCGGAATTAGAAGTTGTACAGAAAAAACAACAAGCTGCCAAAGAAAAAGAAGCAAGAGCTATATCTAATGAAGAAAAAATGCAAGCTCGTAGCGAACTTATGGAATTACAAAGAGAACAAATGGCGATCATGAAAAAATATGATGCAATGCCATTAAGTTTAGGTGGATGTTTACCAATGCTTATTCCACTTCCATTCTTAACTGGTTTGTTCTATACACTATCTAATCCATTATACTCTGCTGGAATTATTGATTCTACATTCCTTGGAGTATTCAGTCTTGGTACACGTTCATATACATTACCATTAATCGCGTTTGCTGTATATGCTATCCAAACAAAACTACAAATGAGTTTAATGCCGACACCAACTCAACCAGGTCAAGAGCAAATGCAAAGTCAAATGAAGATGATGCAATGGTTATCACCGGTAATGATTACAGCATTTTCATTCTGGGTAGCTGGAGCGGTAGCTGTATACTATATCGTAGGGGGATTATTTATGATATTCCAAACATACTTAGGGCATGCTTTGTATCCGCCATATAAACCAGAAAAACAAAAAAAACAAGCGTTTGATCCAGAAAAAGTTACATTAGTTTCTAATAAGAAAAAACGCAAATAATAGATTAGATCAGTGAACATCAGTATTAAAGTTCGCTGATTTAATTTTTTTGAAAAAAAAGTAAGAAAAGTTATCAATATAGTTGACGTTATGGTATATATGTGTTAGAATTGTATTGTTGTGTAGCTCCTAAATAGCTACTACAACCGCACGTATAAGGTAAACAAGAGAGAAATCCACCTTATATGGCGAGTCTTAGTAAAAAATATTTAAGGAGGTGCAGATATG
>CAURKK010000103.1:0-5406 GCA_963525505.1 uncultured Gemella sp. | reverse complement strand
GTTCCGGTTTCACCTCTGGTTTCGGTTGTTCCGGTTTCACCTCTGGTTTCGGTTGCTCCGGTTTCACCTCTGGTTTCGGTTGCTCCGGTTTCACCTCTGGTTTCGGTTGTTCCGGTTTCACCTCTGGATTCGGCTGCTCTGGTTTCGGTTGCTCCGGTTTCACCTCTGGTTTCGGCTGCTCCGGTTTCACCTCTGGTTTCGGTTGCTCTGGTTTCGGTTTCTCCTCTGGTTTCTCTGGTTTTGCTTCAGGTACTGAATTATCTTCTACATGATACTTAACATCCACTCTTAATCTATTACCTGCAATATTAATTGTTTGTGAAGCAGTTCTTTCCACTATTGCTGTATTAGGTAAAGTTTTTTGCCCATTCGATATTAATTTTTTTATTGTTTCTAGCTGTTCTTTAGTTACTTTCTTTTCTATTTTTTGTCCAGCTTTTATACTTGCAATATGATATGAAGCTACTCTATTACCATTTAACATAACATTTACATCTATATCTATTAAGTCTTTAGTTGCAGCTAACTCAATTACTGCTCCTCCATCTCTTTCTAATACACGTATATTGATATCTTTATTAGCCTGTACTTCTATATTTTCTTTTGCTTTCAATAATTGTATATTAGCTTGAGATGAAACAACTAAACTTGAAGCTATCATTACTGAAGCTACACCCATACTAAATCTTCTAATTGAAAACACTTCTTTTCTACTGAATAAATTTTTCACACTTTTTCTCCATAATTATAAATTTATTTTATATTCTTGTTACATTACACCTACTATAATATATCAATATTAGTGCTTTTTCAACACCCCTTCTATCTATATAGATAAGTTAACATAACGTAATTTTTTTATTTTAATCATCTTTTCCTTTGTAATAATACAATCGGAAACTAAAAAATATCATATTATCATTATATTCTGAAAAATAATAATTTTTTTAGTAAATAACTAAGTAAATAATAATAGAAATCAAAAAAGCTAGAAACCATTTTAGATTCCTAGCCTTATAATTTATATTCTATACTAATTTTGCAAAATATCTTAAAGTCCTAATTAGTTGTGCTGTGTATGACATTTCATTATCATACCAAGCTACGACTTTTACCATTTGGTTATTTCCTACACCTATAATTTTTGTTTGTGTAGCATCGAATAGTGAACCATAACTCATTCCTACAATATCAGACGACACTATTGGATCTTCAGTATACCCAAATGATTCATTTGATGCTTCATTCATGGCAGCATTGATAACCTCAACAGTAACATCTTTTTCAACATTTACGAAAAGTTCAGTTAATGAACCCGTAGGAACTGGTACCCTTTGAGCAGCTCCATCTAAACGACCTTGTAGCTCAGGAATAACTAAACCTATGGCTTTCGCAGCACCTGTTGTATTAGGTACAATATTTTCTGCAGCAGCTCTACCTCTTCTAAAATCCCCTTTACTATGAGAACCGTCCAATGTATGTTGATCTGCAGTATATCCATGAATCGTTGTCATTAAACCTTGAACTATTCCAAAATTATCATGTAAAACTTTTGCCATCGGTGCAAGGCAATTCGTAGTACAAGAAGCTCCAGAAATTACAGTCTCCTCTCCTGTAAGAATTTCATGATTTACATTGTACACTATCGTTTTAACATCTGATCCTCCTGGTGCAGAAAGTAAAACTTTTTTAGCTCCTGCCCTAATATGAGCTTCCGCTTTGTCTTTACTATTAAAACGTCCACTACACTCTAGAACAATATCTACACCTAATTCCTTCCACGGTAAATTCTCAGGATCTGGCTCTCCAAACACCTTAATTTCTTTACCATTTACGATAAACGCACCTTCTCCCTCCTCTATGATCCCTGGAAATGGGCCTTGCGTTGTATCGTATTTTAACAGATAAACTATTTGATTTATTGGTCTCATTCTTGATCTATTTACAGCTACAACCTCTATATCATCTGCATGTTGAGCTTGAATCTGTCTTAAGACTAATCTCCCAATACGACCAAAACCATTAATAGCAACTTTTATTGTCATGTGTTTTTCCCCCTGTTAAATATTTTACTCCTATAAGACAACTCACATATGTACCCTTTAACATTCTGAAATTCTCTAAGTAAAATTATATGACAAACTATACTTTTTAATTCATTATTTAATTGTGATAACCTATAAGTAATCTTATAGTAAGCGTTTCAAAACACCTAATTTGAGTATAGCACACATAATTTCTTAATTCAACAACTAGGATTTCTACATTTTAACTAAATAAAATTAATATTATTATTTTCATTTTCTTATTTTTAAGTAAACCGTTTTCTTAAGTGCCTTCAAAATATTTTATAAAAATATTTGATTTATAAGTTTTTCTAAAAAAATTTTATATTGAATTGTTTCATGTTATATTTTATACTAGATATTGTAGACAATAAAAGGAGCTTTATTATTATGAAAAACAAAAAATTTGTTATGACAATATCTTCAGTATTAGCTACTGTTGTTCTTGCAACAGGATGTGCACAAAAAACTGAAGAAAAAAAAGAAGAAAATAAGAGTGGAGATAACAAAATAACTCTTACTTATGATCAACTTAGATCTAGAGAAAATACTATGGGAGCATTATGGTATCAAAACGCTGCAGAAGTTGATGCTTTATACCAACAAGGTTACAACATTGCAACTGCTAAACTAAAAGAATTATTGAAACAACCTACTACTAAGCCATATTCTATCGTATTAGATATTGATGAAACAGTATTAAGCAACATTCCATTCCAAGTAAAAATGGTTAAAGATGGAACTGCATTTAATCCTAAATTATGGGATGAATGGGTTCAAAAAGCAGAAGCTACTCCTGTAGCTGGAGCAAAAGAATTCTTACAATTTGCTGACAAAAATAAAGTTCAAATTTACTACATTTCTGACAGAACTGACGCACAAGTAGATGCAACTATTAAAAACTTAGAGGCACAAGGTTTACCAGTTCAAGGTCGTGATCACCTAATGTTTAAAAAAGAAGGTGACAAGTCTAAAGAAGGTCGTCGTCAAGATGTTATTAAACATACTAACCTAGTTATGTTATTTGGAGATAACTTAGTTGACTTCGCTGAATTCTCAACTAAATCAGAAGATGACAGAGATAAAATGTTCGAACAATTAAAAGCTGAATTTGGTGATAAATTCATCATCTTCCCTAACCCTATGTACGGATCATGGGAATCTGCAGTATACAAAGGTGAGAAAAAAGACGGTAAAGGACAATCTGAAGCTCGTCTAAATGCACTTAAAGGATACTAATCTTATATAAAATTAGCAATTTAAAGTGTCTTAATATTATCTATCATTAGATAATATTAAGACACTTATATTTTTTTCTATTTTTTAATTCTATATCCTTGATTGATAGCGAATATCAGAGTATAATTAAGTAGCAAAGCATACAACAGTTTATTCATTATTCATTAAATTAGGAGTCAAAAATGAAAAAGAAAAATTTAAAATACGTTCTTATACCAGCGTTTGCGGCTACTACACTATTTCCCGTCTTGGCAAATAATAACCAAGCTCATGCTAGTGAAAATAGTGATACAGTAACTGCTCCAGTTAATAATACAGCTAATCACAACGCTACTTCAACCATCGATAATCTACATTCTAATACTACTACAAATTCATCTTCAACTGCAGATGTAACACCTAATGTAGCTAGCAATAATAATGAGATTTCTAATACCAATACTAAAGAAAATATAACTTCTAAACCTACAATCCCATTTACTGTAGCAGAATATAAACAAAAAAGTGCTCTTGAACTTGCTAAATTAATTCGTGAGAAAAAAGTAACAAGTACTGAGTTAGTTGATTTAGCATATAAAGTTATTGCAGATGAAAATCCTAAATTAAACGCTGTATTAACTACTGAAAACGGGAAAATACCTAATGCTATAGTTGAAGAAGCATATAGAACAGCTAAAGAAATTGACGAAAGAATAAAAGCAGGTAATCTTGCTGCTAATCCTGTAAATTGGGAAGAACAACCATTCTTAGGAGTTCCTACATTAATCAAAGGATTAGATTCACTAAAAGATGGAGATTCTTCTAATGGTGTCTATTTTAATAAAGGTAAAGTGTCTAAAGGTAGTGGTGCTGTCGCAAAAGAATTCGCCAAGCTTGGATTTGTAATACTTGGTCAAACTAACTACCCTGAACTAGGAACTAGAAATATTACAGATTCTAAATTATTCGGACCTGCAGGAAATCCTTGGGATCCAAGTCGAAATACAGGTGGTTCTTCAGGAGGAAGTGCTGGTGCTGTGGCAAGTGGAATGGTATCAATCGCAAGTGGTAGTGATGCTGGTGGATCAATTCGTATCCCTGCATCATGGACAGGTTTAATTGGTTTGAAACCAACAGGCCACGTAGTAAAGTTCCCTCTAGTGAAAACTATTGAGGACGCCAAAACTTATTTTGACAAAACACAAATTAGTAAACCTAAAACACTAGAAGAAGTTCCAACTGATTTAAAAAAATTAAAGATTGCTTATACTCTTAAAACACCATTAAAAGATGTTGAATTAAGTGAAGATGGAAAAAAAGCTGTTCTTAAAGCTGTTGAATTTCTTAGAAAACAAGGCTTCACTGTAGAAGAAATAAATGAATTCCCTATCGATGGTTACGAAGGAATCAGAACTTATACAATTGGTGCTATTGGTGGAGCATATACTTCACCCGCAAAAGCGGCTACAGAAGAAAACAAACGCGATTTAGATCCTGCTACTTATGCATTAGGTACATCTACAACTAGAGGAAAAACTGCTAACACTGATATTTCTTCTGCTAAACCTGCATCTGAATATATTAATAAGATGAATGAATTTTATGGAAAATATGATTTATTCTTAATGGCAACGAACGCTGTTACGGCACCATCTAACGATAAAAAAATAGATCCATACGTCGATCCCGCTGTTGAAGAAAAACTTTATAATATTAACGAAATTAAAGATCCAAAAGAAAGATTTAATCTACTTGTAAAACAATGGGAACCTATGATGAGAAGAACACCATTTACATGGTTATTCAACTTAACAGGAAACCCTGCTATTTCATTACCTGTCTACAAGAGTGAAAATAACCTTCCTCTTGGAGTTATGTTTGCTGCAAAAAATAATTCAGAAAAAATCCTTCTTGAAATGGGACAATTATTCCAAGACAATAATCAGTTCATAATGCACCCAAATGTTAGAAATATAGTTGTTGCAGAAAATGGTAATAAAGTAAAAGAAAATGAATATGGTACAAAATATGAATATTCAGTTCCTAATGAAGCTCCTGTTGCCGATGCTCTTAGTCCTTTCACTGGCAAAGTTGATGGTCTTTCTGAAAATGGGAATAAAGT
>CAURKK010000102.1:0-5420 GCA_963525505.1 uncultured Gemella sp. | reverse complement strand
GGTGGATTTTTAAGTCCAACATCAGGTGACGTACTACTTGATGATAAAGTAGTTAATGATCTATCTGCGAATAAGAGACATGTAAATACAGTGTTCCAGGACTATGCATTATTCCCACATATGAATGTATTTGAAAATGTTGCTTTTGGATTAAAAATTAAAAATGAAAAGAAAGAAGTTATCAATAAGAAAGTAAAAAAAGCTCTTAAGCAAGTTAACTTAGCTGGTTTTGAAAAACGTGATATAAGTGAGATGAGTGGTGGACAAAAACAACGTGTTGCTATAGCTCGAGCAATAGTTAATGAACCTGAAATTATATTACTTGATGAATCATTATCTGCATTAGACTTAAAGTTACGTCAAGAGATGCAATATGAACTTCGTGAACTTCAACAACAAACAGGGATTACATTTATCTATGTAACTCACGACCAAGAGGAAGCGCTAGCGATGAGTGATTATATCTTCGTAATGAATCATGGGAAAATTGAACAAAGTGGTACACCAACTGATATTTATGATGAGCCGGTAAACCGTTTTGTTGCTGATTTCATTGGTGAATCTAATATTGTTAATGCCGTTATGTTAGATGATTATTTAGTAGAAATATATGGTAAGCAATATGAATGTGTTGATGCTGGTTTAGATAAAAATAAACGTGTAGAAGTAGTTATTCGTCCTGAGGATTTAGAAATTACAAGTGCAGATAAAGGTAAAATCAGTGTAGTAGTAGATACTCAGTTATTTAGAGGAGTTCACTATGAAATCTGTTGTTTAGATGATCAATATAATGAATGGATTGTTCACTCAACGAAACAAGCAAAACCAGGAGCAGCTGTAAGTTTAAACTTTGATCCTGAAGCAATACATATCATGGTGCCTGGAGAAACTGAAGAAGAATTTGATGCTCGTCTTGAATCATATGAAGAGGAGGAATAAAGAATGTTCAATAAAAAAACACGCTCATTTTTTATGATTCCGTATGTAATGTGGATGTTACTTTTCGTAGTATTTCCAATATTACTAATAGTATATTATTCTTTTAGAGATATCGATGGAAACTTCACATTCGAAAACTATAAGATATTCTTTAGTAGTACATATGTATTAATGACATTGTATAGTTTCTGGTATGCGTTTCTAATTACACTTATATGTTTGGTAATTAGCTATCCACTAGCATTTGCTATTAATAAAAGTAAATATAAAGAACTGTTACTTTTATTAATTATCTTGCCAACATGGATTAATATCTTATTAAAAACGTATGCATTTTTAGGATTATTTGGTGAATATGGAACAATTAATAGTTTCTTAGAATATATTGGTATAGGTTCTCAAAGTTTACTATTTAATTCATTTAGTTTTATTTTTGTATCAAGTTACATATTCTTACCATTTATGTTACTACCTATTTATAACTCAGTTTCTGGTATGAATAAAAACTTAATAGAAGCATCATATGATTTAGGTGCTGACTTTAAAACTACATTCTTAAAAATTATTTTACCATTAAGTATTAATGGTGTTAAAACTGGTATTCAGGTAACATTTATTCCAGCCCTATCATTATTCATGATTACACGACTTGTAGCTGGGAATAAAATTATCAACTTAGGTACAGCTATTGAAGAGCATTTCTTAGTTACTCAAAACTGGGGAGTAGGGTCAACAATTGCAGTATTCTTAATAGTAGTAATGGGAATTATAATGGTTCTTACAAATACTAAAGACAAAACTAATTTTGGAGGTAGAAAATAATGAAATTAACTTCAAAAATATATTTAGGGGTTATCTTTGCAATATTATATATACCTCTAATTTACCTAGCATACTACTCGTTTAACTCAGGTAAGACAATGATTGATTTCGAAGGTTTTTCTTGGAAACATTATGTAGATTTATTTGAAAATACGCGTATGATGGTTATTGTAATTAACACGATTGTTGTTGCATTACTTTGTGGGTTATTTTCAGCAATATTTGGAACACTGGGAGCATTAGGAATATATTCTTTAAAATCTAATAAACAAAAGAATTCTTTCTTAGTAGGGAATAATATTCTTATTGTAAGTCCTGACGTTATTATAGGATGTTCATTCTTATTAATGTTCACTTTCATTTCTAAGTACACAGGATTAGATACTATTCAAGGTTTTTGGTCAGTTTTACTATCTCATATTGCATTTAGTATTCCAATCGTTGTATTAATGGTATTACCTAAACTATATGAGATGCCAAGAAGTATCGTTGATGCTGCTATTGATCTTGGGGCAACTTATCCGCAAGTACTTAGTAAAATCGTTATCCCATATATTACACCTGGTATTTGGGCTGGATTCTTTATGGGATTAACATATTCATTAGATGATTTTGCTGTAACGTTCTTTGTAACAGGTAATGGATTCCAAACACTTTCTGTTGAAATTTACTCAATGGCAAGACAAGGAATTAATCTACAAATTAACGCATTATCTACAGTGTTAACTATTTTCGTTGTTGTAGCGGTATTAATTTATTATGTAATAAATACTAGTAAATTAAAAAGGGAGGTAAGATAATATGAAAAAATTACTTATTTCAGCAATTTCAATATTAGTTATATGTTTAGGATTATTATATAGTCGAAATTATATTAATAGTTCAAATAGTGGCGATAAGCAAACTTTAACAATTTTTAACTGGGGAGAATATATTGATCCAGATTTAATTAAGAAGTTTGAAGAAGAAACTGGGATTTCAGTAGTATATGAAACATTTGACTCTAATGAAGCCATGCTAACAAAAATTCAAGCAGGATCTACACCGTATGATATAGTAATTCCATCTGACTATATGATTAAGAAGATGAAAAAGTTAAATCTACTTAAAAAATTAGATCACAGTAAAATTGAAGGATTCGAAAATATTGATCCACAATTTAAAGATAAATCATTCGATCATAACAATGAATATTCAATTCCTTATTTCTGGGGAACTCTAGGAATACTTTATGATAAAACTAAAGTTCCGGAAGATCTTAAATTTGAGAAATGGAATGACCTTTGGGATGCACGTTTAGAAAATAATATTTTATTAATTGATGGTGCACGTGAAATGATGGGAATTGCTCTTCAATCAGAAGGGAATTCTGTAAATGATACTAATGAGGTAAACCTTAACCTAGCAGAAAGAAAATTAGAGTTACTTCACCCAAATATTAAAGCAATTAACTCTGATGAGAAGAAAATGCTTATGATTAACAATGAAGCATGGGTATCAGTAGTATTCTCAGGGGATGCAAAATCAATTATGGAAGAAAATGAAAATATGGTTTATGCATTACCTAAAGAAGGAACTAACCTATGGTTTGATAATATAGTAATTCCAAAAACTTCTAAAAATGTTGATGCAGCATACAAGTTTATTAACTTTATGTTAAGACCAGAAAATGCAGCTAAAAACTCTGAATTTATTGGCTATGCGACTCCTAACGCTAAAGCTAAAGAATTGTTATCAGAAGAAACAACAAGTGATGAACAATTTTATCCAGATTTAGAAAGTTTTGGAGATAGAGCTGAAGTATATGAAGATTTAGATCCTAAAATGATTCAATTCTATAACGATCTATTCTTAAAATTCAAAATTAACAATAGAAAATAAAATTAAGAGAGATTATCGTTTTTGATAATCTCTCTTAATAATTTAAAATTTATGTGAATACTCTTAAAAGCCGCTTACTTTTAATTCTTCAGTTTTGAATGTAACATTTTTTTCTGAACCAATATATATTGCTTTAAATTTCCATGTTGAATTTGGCTTTAAATCGTTGACATTAGCTAGTGCATCACCAACTTTATTACCATTAGCATCATACGCAGGAATAGTAATTTGAACATATGATTTCTCTTTATCAGTATTATTCTTTAATACTCCTGTAACATAGCTAGAAAATGAATCTTTTTCGATATTAATTTCAGAAACTTCATATTTTGCTTTTTGTGTTTCTTGAGTAGAATTTTTAACTTCTACATCTTTTTTCTTGTTACCAGTTGTTTGCTGAATAATTAATATAAGTACAATTGCAGCTAAGACTATAAACCAAACTCTTTTATAGATAGGTTTTTTTTGAATATATACATTCCCATCTTGATCTGTAATTTTTTTTGACATAATAACTCCTCCTTAAAATTTTTATACTAATATTATATATATATATAGTCAAGGAAAAATACAATTATTTAATAATATTATAAGTAATTTATATAGTAGATATAAGACTCTCTTTACTGGATAGAAAATTCAGTAAGGAGAGTTATTTTTTGGTAAGTTTTGACCATTGTTGTTTTGTTATTGTATAATATAATTGAAATATAGTATAACTAAGTGAAGTACAAAAAGGAGTGCATTACTATGAAAACAAGTACAGCGATTCTACTGATGTTACTATGTGAAATTTTAATTTTTTCGTCTATCCTTTTACCTACTGAATATATAGATTATGCAATAGCTTTTGTAATGTTTTATATTGCAGGGGTATTCTTTATTATAGCCAAGTATATTCTAAGAGGGGATAATGCTCATTTAATTAGTGGTGTTAACATAAGTTATGAAGAAGCAAAGTTACCAGAAAATATTGAAAAGTATGCAAAGGACAGTAAAAGAACTGGGAGAATTTTACAAATAACTGGTGTTGGTTGCCTAGTAGTTGGATTATATTTAATTTTATTTTAATTCATATAAATAAAATTAAATATAGATTAATTAATGCTCTATAAAGTTTATATAAAGGATAAATAAATATGACTTATTAGTTTTAAGAGACAATTAAATAATAAATCAAAAAATAAAAGGTTATTAGCTGTAATTTTATTAGTATTGATAATTATGTTTTCAATTTTTTTAACTGAAAGGGAAGGTGGAGCCACACCTAAAGAAGTCGTAAAAGGGTGGATGAAAACTGTGAGAAATAATGAATTTGAAAAAATGTTTGATTATATCTACTATGACAATAAAAAAGATAAAGATGAATCCACTCAAGAATTCAAGAAAATATCCAAAGAAGAAAAATACAAGTTAGATATGTTAAAGTCCTTCGTTAATGATAATGAAATAGAAGAAGTTAAAATGATTGATTTAAATACGTTTATAGTTAGATTTAAGAAAATAAATAAAAAAGACAATTTGGATAAAAAATACTTAATAAATGATGGTAGAGGTTTTTTAACTGTGGAAAAGCATAATGGAAGATGGTTTTTAAAGAAAAATCAATTATGGTAGTAATTTATCTTGAAAAGAAAAAATATTCTGTTTAATAATTAGATTATCTAGTCGGATAATCTTTTATTTTTTTGGTGATATACGCTTTTGTTAAATTGCATTTTTGTAATTAGTGGGTACTTTATATATCGTTGACAAAAAGACTAAAGCTCTAGTATAAT
>CAURKK010000101.1:0-5425 GCA_963525505.1 uncultured Gemella sp. | reverse complement strand
ACTGTATCTAACAGTTCGTCTGATTTCTTCTGTAAGTATTCTTTTGAGATATTATACTTTTCTAAGAGTTCTCTTGTTTGTTTTTTCTCATCATCTACATTTGGAACGTTTTCCCCACGGAAAGTTACAGTACTCCTCAATTTATGGGTATCTATATCATATAGGTAGTTTATATCTAGATATACTTCTTCAGCAATCAATGTCGAGCTAATTACAAATATTTTCTTTTTATTATTAAAGTTTATTAAAGAAAACTCTATATTACTTCCATTAACTTGTTCTTTATAATCTAGTCTTGCAATCTCTATTCCTAGGTCATCTCTACGCACATATTTTATCTGTGGCATATTATCTACTGTTCTAAGTGGTAATAAGTTATAATATGAATTATACATCTCTTCAAATGCATTTCTATTATTTATTTTATAATATCCATATATACTACCTATTAATACTACCGTTGTTATTATAAATATTTTCCAGCTCTTACTTAGTTTTTTCATTATAACACCTACTTTTCACCGTAATAATTCTGGATATTATTTTGATTATTCTCAACACTTTTTATAAAGTTATATGTTTGCGGATATTTTTCTTTTATATAATTTATATTACTTGGTAATCTTGCTATTCTCCCTTCTGCATCTATATATGGTATCCTAAGTTGATTATAAATTTTATCTTTTACTTCATTAAAATCTACATTCTTTTTAAATTCTTCTGCACGATTATACACATTGTTTTCTAACTTATCATAGTAGTTGTTACTCGTTGTAATAAAGTTACTATTATTTTTTTTCATCGAGCTTACTATATTAACCGCGTCTAAATCTGCCTTATAGTCATCATTTCCTATACTTGGCTTAGTATCAGCTACATCTGTTGTATCTCCAAACCACCCAGACATATCGTTTGTATTTTTATGACCACCACGAAGATCTGCAAGGCGTGGTTTCCCATATAGATGTGTTGCCATTGTTATATACTGATGGGCAAAATCTGTTTTCCCTTTAAATGCATCTATTTGACTATCCCACAGTTTTTTGAATTCATCCTCTGTTATTTTACGCCCTAATGCCGTTTCCATAGTTTCTTTATACTGTAGTAGTTGTTTTTCATCAATACTAGCATAGTATCCATAACCATCATGTTGTATTCTAACCTTATATTTTAAGTACTCATATTCTGTATCTGTTAGTCTACCATATTCTTTAAATTGTTCTCTTATATTTAGAAATTCTCCTTGTGCTTCCTTTCCTAAACCAGCTGTGTTTCCCCACATAAATCTATTTAAAAAACTATTCTCTTCGTAGCCATAGCTTAATCCACCTAACAATCTAGTAAATACATAATCTTTTTCATTATCTGGTATTCTGGGGTCATTATATATATTTTTTCTTACTTTTATTATTATCCTAGCTGTTTTGTCATCAAATCCATATTGTAATTTTAATGTTTCTTTATACTCTATCTCCTCTTGGGTATAGTCTTTTTCTAACCATTTCCCCTCTATAGCTTCTATCCAACCCATATCACTTTTACTTGGTAGGTTGAATGTTTTTGATGTTGATGACCAACTCTTTTCTGCCTGTGCTAATCCTTGGTCAACCGATGATTTTAATACCTCTACTTCACTAAAGAAGCTTGGTGATTTCGCATTAAACGCTAATAACTTTCTTAACTTTTCTTCTAGCTCATTCTTTAATTTTCTGTATGTCTCTTTATTTTCTTCTGCCATACTTATTTGAGAATAGCTTATCGGGTCTTCTTGATATAGTAGGTTTAATAGGTGTTCTACTCTTCTTATCTGACTCTCTGCTTCTCGAATTAGTCTTTCTAGTTCTTGTTGTTTTAGGCTAACAGTATCTACTTCTGATTTTATGACAATAAGGTTGTAATCTAAGACAGTTACAACCTTATTTTTAATCTTTTTTTAAAACTTCTTTATCTAATGGCATTCAAAATATTTTCTTTTAAGCCGTCATTCGCCGAATCAAATATTCATTTCCATATGTAAAAATTACTTAGGATATAGCACTATTTATTTTCATTTTCTTCTTTTTCTTGTTCTTCTTTTGCAAGTTTTACTAAATAATCATATTCTTCTTTTGAAAATAATTTTTTACATCTTTCAGGGTTTTTTAATACTAATTCTGGGAATTCACGTATAAACTCTCTATCTGTTTCGTCCTGATCATTTGTTGGCCAGCTTCCTGTTTCTGCATATATTTTCACTTCATAAGCATCTCTATCTGATTTAAAAGCTTTTTCCATTAATTCTTTTGTTATTGGATAGCATACGTCCCCCAATGATACGCCTCCACTTTCTTTTTCAAATGATATTTCATATTTTCCGTCTTCTTCATATATTATAAATTGATTTCCAACGTGTTTTTTTATATTTGTTTTATTATAATTCTCTAACTCATATTCTTTTGGCCATCTTTTATTTTCTAAATAAAACATTACTTCTAATGCATCTTTATCTGATTTTCTTGATTTTTCCGCCATACTTTCAGTTACATTATACCCAAAATACTTTTTTCCCCTATCCCATATAATTCGATATTCATCTCCATTTTTTACAATATCATGGTTCTTGTATTTCTCTATTTCTATCATTTATTCAATACTCCTTCATACACTTTTTTATTTATATATTCATCTGGTGCTAGTTGATTTATCACTGCCTCAGGTATTCCACCTTTTGTAAATCCCGGGGGTTGCCATAATCCAACATAAGCTCCAGGCTCATTTCCACTAGGAAATTTCAAAAATTTCAACTCTTTAGGTTCTATTACAACTGGATTTTCTCCTAGAAAACCTTTTTCAAGTCCTAACAACTCCTCTAATACCCTTGGATTTCCATTAGATGCTTTAACAGCTTTATTATAAACAAACTTTGGCATTGCAAATTGTCCTTCTACAGGGCCTATAAATCCTCCATATTCTCTTAGTGTTTTATCGAAACTATCTTCACTCACAATCTTTACAACTCCATCCTTAAATAATTTAAGATGTGTCTCAATCTCTTTATTAGATAAATAAAACTCTGGTTTCGGTTTTTCACCTTTTTTTATGCTTACCAACCCATCTTCTACTTTCTTCGATAGGTCTACTCTAGGAAGTTTTGCCATTTCTTCAAGAAATTCTTTTTTTCCATAAACTATGTGAGAATTTACTTTTTCTTTTTCGATTTGATTTAGTAGCCTTGATTGTTCGTTTGTAGTTTTTTGCACCAAATTGTTACCTATTTTTTCATTTCTCGGTACAGTTATTATTTTATTATTTGTATTGTTTAATATCATATCACGTGGATATTTTTTTAACTCTCTTGGAAATTCTTTAGCATTGTAAAGTATTGTCGGCTTCAATTTTCCATCGGTTCCACTTTCAGCTATCTTAACTTGATTTATTGAACCTCTTTGAGATAAATTATTTCTTGATTTTAAACTTTCATTCTTAACATTTTTTAGTAATTTATCTTCAGCATTTTTACCTGGTTTAAAGAAATTTTTTACTTTAGCTCCCTTACCTAATAAATTAAAGCTTAGGTGACTAAACAAAGCAAAACTACTTCCAAATGCCATTTTTTTAATAACATCGGATGGTTTATCTTTAGAAACCAGTCCATCTATTAGTCCTAAAGCCCCACCTGATAACATTGTTAGCCTTAATGTGCCACCCGGCATAATCCATGGTAATGTTGCTAGTAGTAGGTCTTTCTTCTCCTCGGGACTAGCATTTTTTATTACGCTTGCTCCAAAAAGTGGTTTTCCATTTATTCCTGTTACTTGAGATATAACTCTATCATATTCTTGATCTGTTAGTTTGTTGTTATTTTCACTTTTTAACCTTTCTTTTTCCGCTGTGTATTTTGCATCTATTCTTTCTATTACACTAGCCATCCCATATCACTTCTACTCGGTAAGTTGAATGTTTTTGATGTTGATGACCAACTCTTTTCTGCCTGTGCTAATCCTTGGTCAACCGATGATTTTAATACCTCTACTTCACTAAAGAAGCTTGGTGATTTCGCATTAAACGCTAATAACTTTCTTAACTTTTCTTCTAGCTCATTCTTTAATTTTCTGTATGTCTCTTTATTTTCTTCTGCCATACTTATTTGAGAATAGCTTATCGGGTCTTCTTGATATAGTAGGTTTAATAGGTGTTCTACTCTTCTTATCTGACTCTCTGCTTCTCGAATTAGTCTTTCTAGTTCTTGTTGTTTTAGGCTAACAGTATCTACTTCTGATTTGTAGGTATTTATATAGTTTTCGTTTGCTCGGCTAATTTCTTCATTTAGTAGTATACATCCTCTTACTAATGGTTCTATTACTACTGCACAGTATTTTTTGGCTGAATCGTATGTTACTCCTTTTAGTTTATCTGTTTGGAGTATGAATTCTGCCAGGCTTTTTTGTAATTCTGTGTAGGCTTCATTTTGTTTTGTTACTAGATTTTTTATACCTTGTGTCTGGCTTTCTGCCATACCTAGTATCATGTCTATACTCATTTCTTTCCTCTTTCCTTATTTCTCTTTTGTTTCTAGTTTTTGCTTTTGAAGTTTTAGGTTTACCTCTTCTTCTAGTAGGGTATGTTTTCTTTCTTCTAAATATCTCTTGTTTTGTTTTTCAAAATAGTGTAGTTGTTCTAAGTGGGTATTGTATTGCCCTGTAAATATTTTGTGTACTGTTTCTTTTAGATATCTACCATGATTTCTAATATCTTGATGTGTATTTTCTAGTTCTTCTAACTTGGCTTGTTTCTTTTTGTTGTCTTTTAGTTGTTCTTCTAATAACATTCTTTTTTGATAGTTGTCTTGATTGTTTGTCATTTAGAATCCTCTTAAGCTTTTTACACCTTCTAGTTGTGTTCCTAATGTATTGTCCATTGCCTGGAATTCTTCAGCTACACTATGGATGTTATTAGACATGCTTTGAATAACTTTTGACATTTTACTCGCTGTTTGTTTAGATACTTCTATACTGTTTTGTGCGTTAGTGTTGCCGGCTACTGTTGTTTGCGTATCTTTTGTTACTGTTATTTCTTGGGAAATATTATTACTTGCAGTTTTCAAAGATGTTGCAGATGAGGCAGCTTGTCCTTTACTACTTTGTAATATGTTCATACGCTGTTCCTTTCTATAAAATAAAACTGATTTATTATTTTTATATTATACTATATTTTTTTCCTTCTAGGTAGTGATATGTTAAATAGTCGCAACTTTATTTTAAAGTTGCGACTATAGTATTAATTAAATTATTCCTTAGCCTAAACATAAAAATCCCCGCAGATTTCTCTACGGGAATTCTCTTTTATTATTCTTCAGAAGGTCTTTCTTCTGGTTTTTCTTCTTCAGATTTGATTTCTTCTGATTCTATTTCTTTTGCTTCTACGTCTATAACTTCTACTTCTTCTG
>CAURKK010000100.1:0-5471 GCA_963525505.1 uncultured Gemella sp. | reverse complement strand
GTTGAATCAGGAAATAGAATCCGTGTTGAACTTGCAGGGGTAAAAGACCAAGAAACAGCTCGTAAAGTACTATCAACACAAGCTAATCTAACAATTCGTGATATTGAAGATAAAGTTCTTTTAGATGGTTCAGATTTACAAGAAAATGGTGCTTCACAAGGATTTGATCAAAATAATAAACCAGATGTTAACTTGAAGTTAAAAGATGCTGATAAATTCGGAAATATTACTTCAGAAATCAGCAAACGAAGTCAAGGTCAAAACTTAATGGTTATCTGGATGGACTTCAATGAAGGAGATTCATTCAAAGCTGAAGCGGCAAAAGAAAAACCTAAATACGTTTCTGCGCCACAAGTAACTCAAACAATAAACTCAAAAGATGTTCAAATCACTGGTAACTTTACAGTAAAAGAAGCTAAAGAAATGGCAGCTTTATTAAACTCAGGTGCTTTACCAGTTAAACTAACAGAAATTTACTCTAACTCAGTAGGAGCTCAATTCGGAGCTGATGCATTATACCAAACAGTGATGGCTGGAGCTATAGCGTTAGGAATTATCTGTTTATTCATGTTAGTAGTATATCGTGTTCCTGGATTCGTAGCGAGTGTAATGATGGTAGCATATGTGTATATTACAGTAATATTCTTCAATATGATTTCAGGGGTGCTTACATTACCTGGTATCGCAGCCTTAATTCTTGGGGTTGGTATGGCGGTTGACGCTAATATCATCATGTACGAAAGAATTAAAGAAGAAGTACGAGCTGGATATCCACTGAAAAAAGCATACCTAGATGGTGCTAAACAATCATTATGGACAATTTTTGACTCGCAATTCACAACAGTTATCGCTGCAATCGTATTATTCATATTTGGTACAAGTAGCGTTAAAGGATTTGCGACAATGTTATTACTATCGATACTAGTCAGCTTTATTACTGCAGTATTCGGAACTAGATTACTATTAAGCCTATTAGTAAATTCTAATATTTTTAATAATAATCCTGGCTACTTCGGTGTAAGTAAGAAGCATATCCATGAAACTAAGTTTGGTATAAACTCACTTAACTTAAGTACAAAATTTGAATGGATGAGCTTTACTAAGCACATGAAGAAATTCTTTGCATTAAGTATTGCAATTATGATTGCAGGATCAATTTCTCTAGGTATGAACAAGCTTAACCTAGGAATAGACTTTTCTAGTGGTACTCGTATTGACATAGCAGCCAATACAGAATTAACAATAGATAAAGTTCAAGAAGATTTAAATGCTTTAAAAGTTAAAGAAGAAAAAATAGTTTTATCACCTGATAAAAAACAAGCGACAGTACATTCAAAAGAAAGTTTTGAACAAAATAAATCAATTGAAATCAAAGAATACTTTGCTAAAAAATACGAAAAAGATGCTAACCTAAGTGTTGTATCTCCAGTAATAGGTAAAGAATTAGCTAAAAATGCATTGTTTGCGCTATTATATGCATCTATAGGTATTATTATTTATGTAGCATTTAGATTTGAATGGCGTATGGGACTTACTAGTGTTATCGCCTTACTGCACGACGTGTGTATAATCATTTTCTTAGCGAGCCTATTACGATTAGAAATAGACATCACATTTATCGCAGCAGTATTAACAATTGTAGGTTACTCAATCAACGATACAATCGTTACATTTGACCGTATTCGTGAACATATGCGTCACGAAAAAGTACTAAAAACTAAAGAACAAATTTATAAAGTTGTAGACGTGTCGTTAAGACAAACATTAACTCGTTCTATTAATACAGTATTAACAGTTATTATCACTGTAGTAGTAATGTTATTAGTAGGAAGTAGCTCAATCTACTCATTCAACGTTGCGTTACTAATCGGTTTAATCTTTGGTTTATATTCATCACTATTTATCGCAGCACAATTATGGGCAGTATTAAAAGTACGTGAATTAAACAAAAAAGGGAAAATTGAAGTAAGTGTACGTCAATCTCCAAAAGAGAGAAAAGAAAACGATAAAGTTTTAGTATAATACAAAGAAAGACTTAAAGCTAAAGAAATTTAGTTTTAAGTCTTTTGTTATTCCTTGCGTTTAAACAATAAAAATACTACAATTAATGTGTCAAGTAATAGTGAATTTAGTAAAAAAGTAATGAAATTATAGAAAATATATTATATATAAGGAGGGGGATATAGATGAAGCTGATTACGATTCACCCAGGATTATGGAAAAAAGAAGTGAAGAAATATGGATATGAATCTTCTCAATTAGCGAGAAAGAGAATATCAGATTACTTAGGTTGGGAGTATATTTATATATTGACAGCACCACAAGTTCGAGAAAATTGGAAACATGGTTATGAAAAGATGGGATTTCAAAGTAGTGAGATAATTAACATATATAATTATCAATCTGATATTGGACATGATAAGTTAAGTGTTTTGCCAGAGGATATTGTTTCAAAGTATCCTAATGGACAAATAAATTTAATTAATGGATTTGTTGCTAGTATTGAAGAGAATGAGGAAATAATGTATTTTACATCAGGTTTATATTTAAAGAAAAATAAAAACAATGAACTTGAATGGTATAACAAAGATGGTTCAGTGGCACTAAGAGCTAGAAAATATAATCCAAGTAAAGAACCGACGCCGCTCCCTATTTTATTGGAAGATTATCTATATTATAAAGATGATAGGTGGTTAACTAGTGAAGATTTACTTATAAAAGTACTAATAAGTCTAACGGATACTAAAGATATTATAATTAGAGATCAACACGAAATAGTCCAACCAAAGTTATGGCGTTTTGTTGAAAACACTAATAGAACTTATTATGAATACATTCACCACAATGTACTTAGCAGTTTAGTAAGTAATTTGCGTAAAAAAACAAATTATCTTGTAGCATCAGAAATGTTGACAGAAGTTTTATGTAGTCAAGGTTATAAAGCGCATTTTATGCCCCCTATGGTAATAGAAAAAGATGAGCGTTTAATCATAGAGAGAAATAATCCAAGGTCGTATTGTTATGTTGGAAATATGACGGAAAATAAAAGATTAGGATTTGTGATAGAAACATTTAGTTCATTATATAATATGAAACTTGACGTAGAAGTCACATTATATGGTGGGGATGAAGATTCAATAAGAGAAGAATTTCCTAATATTACTCCGAATATAAAAATAGCTGGTTATGTGGATGAAGTTCCATACTGGAAACATGACGGATATATATCAGCATCAAAAAGAGAATTGTTCGCCAATGCGTGTGTCGAGGCGATGAGTTTTGGATTGATCTGCATCCTATCAAATGTTGATATAGCCCACCGTTATTATGCACATAAAAATAAAGATATTTTCCTATTTGATGATATAGGTGAGTTAATAGATATTGTAAAACATCTCTTTTATAGTGAAAATTTTAGCACGAGGGAAACTATAGATTTTGTAGGAAAGTATGGTATAGAGAATGTTGTCGAACTATTTAAAGTATTGTAGAAAGAAAGTGAATTTCGACACAAAATAGGAAAATATTTTAAAAAATATATTATACACGAGTTGTATCTGCAATATAATTTTAATCTATGTATAAAAAAATCTAATTATTAAGATTTTGATTTGATTTTTGAATATACATGGTGGTATAATAGTATAGCTTAATAGAATATATATTTTACGAGATAATAGTCTATAAAAATCACTTATAAACCTATAGATTGCTGGAGAGAAACAAAAATTATGAAATACAAAATGGAGAATAATATACAAAAATTTTCATTAAGAAAATATAAAGGAATAGGAGCAACTTCTGTTTTACTAGGTATGTTATATTTAGGAACAACACCAGTATTAGCTCAAAATACAACTACATCACCTAAAGAAGCACTTGAAAGATCTAATGATAATATTGAATTGGAGACACTAAGAAATGCTGCAGGTAGTTATACTATGCCTAAAACGCATGTGTTTTACTTATCAGATGGTGGCGGACGTATAGAAAATGATGAAAAGTGGTATGAGAAAAAGCATAAAAAATTTGAAGGATATATTAGTAGGAAATTAAAAGAGGTAGAAGACGATAAGATAAAAGAAACAGGTTCGGATACGTTTAAGGATACAAAAGTATCATTTGTAACAAAAGAAGGCGAAATTCTTAAAGAAGAAGTTGATTTGAATATTAATGAAAATAATAAGAGTATTTCTAGTTCAACTCTAAATTATAAGATTCGTGGACTTTTTGGAAAACGCTATGAAGGAAAAATTACTAGTTTAAATGAAGAAGTATTAAACAATCTGAAAAAAGAAGATGAAATTATAGAAAAAAATGGAGAAAAATATCATAAAATTGATACAAAATTAGAAAAACATGAAGGTACTTCAAATGAAACTACATTTAATGATATAACTGTTCATGCAAATCCTGGAAATCTTCACAATGAAGATGGAAGTATTCGTTACAATAATATTAAAGAAGGTAGTAGAGTATGGCTTGTTTCAGAAATATCTGAAAACCATTATGGAAAATATGTCTTAGCGACAAAAACGTCAACCTCAGATGACTCTTGGGTAGTAGAAACTTTTAAAAAAGGAGAAGGAAACGCTAAAGATTTCACAAAAGAAAATATAAATTCTGAAGGTGGAATAAAAGAAGGGGATACAATCTTAGTAGTTGAGAAAAATGAAGTTTCTTTAAAATTAGGAGGAGCATATACAGCAACAGAACAAGAAGCATATACAGCAGTAGCATTTTTCAATGAAAAATCACTGTATGAGGGACTGAATGGGTTATTAGGTAATCAATTAAAAGATCTGAATGAAGAAAAAGAACGAGATATTGAAAACAAACGTCTGAATAAAAAAGAAAAAAATTGGGAAGAATTATACAAAAAACAATTAATAAATGAGCATCTAGTAGATAAACAAAATAGACCTATTTATACTGCGTATGAGACATTTCATGGTTATATAAGAACGGATGGTGAGTTTAAAGAGTACAGTGATATTGAAAAATATATATCAATTTTGAAAGAAAAATTTGGAGAAGGACCGATTAAAACTAATTGGGATAATACTAGGGACAAAATAGAGCCAAAATTTATTGGGAATATTGAAGAATTTAAAGACACTAGTAATTATGAAGAAGAAAAAGCAAATGTAGAAAGATTTAAAGAATCTCATAAAAATATTCAATATGTAAATGAAGTACCTAGTGATGCAAACTTTGTAAAAAATGTATTTGAAGTAAATGTTGATTATAAATTAGGGAATAAAGACAAGGATGAAAATTATCCAATTGATGAAAATGAGACAGAAGATTCAAACAAAAAATATCTTGCATATACAGCAGGTTTTGGAGAAGTTAGATATTCTGGTGGGCATAGTAATTATCAATATGGAATAGGGCAACTATATAAAGAATATACAAAAGATGGCGTTACATATAGAGTAGCTTCACCAACAAAATATGATCAATATGCT
>CAURKK010000099.1:0-5493 GCA_963525505.1 uncultured Gemella sp. | reverse complement strand
CTTCTCAATTATCACAAGCAAAAGAAGCAGGAGTAAATCCAACATTAGCATCATCAGCGGCAGGAGTAACAACACCAACGAGTGATGGATACATATTTAAAGGTGAAAGTGATATTATAGGAAGAAACAGTTTTGGCTTTATAGTTCAACACGGTAATCACCAACATATAATTCCATATTCTCAATTAAGAGGAACTCAATGGGAATATTTACTAGGTAATCAAGGAACTACAACTAATAACACTAATACAACAGTAGTAAACACTCCAAAAACTAATATAGTAAATGACAATCATCATGACCATCATGAAGATTCATCAGATCACGGAGATGATTATAAATTTGATCCAAAAGATATAGTAGCTGAAGACGAAAATGGATATACAGTACGCCATGGAGATCATTTCCACTATATTCCAAAAAGTAAAGTTGAGAAACCTGTTGAAGCTGTTAAACCAGCTCCAGTTATTCCAACCCCTACTTTACCTGAGGTGAAAAATGAAGAGAAACCTATTGAAACTGTCAAACCAGTTCCAGTTATTCCAACTCCTACTTTACCTGAAGTGAAAAACGAAGAGAAACCAAAAGTAGAAGAAACGGTTGTAAAACCTAGTGTGTTATCTTTTGCAGGTGTACAATTCGAAACAAGCGATGGATTTATTTTATCTGAAGAAAGTATAATAACACCAACTTCAACAGGTATTTTAGTAGCTCATAGTGGACATCAACATTTTATATTCTATAAACAATTAGTTAATTCTAAGTGGGAAAAACTTATTCCTCATCAATATCTGAATAAAGCAAAAGATGAGTATGCTGTATTAGAAAAAGAAGTTAATGATAAGATTAATTATCTTTCTAAAAAGAATAATATAGATAAAGATAAATTTAGTTATATTATCACTTCAAACGGGGATGCAATTTCGTATAATGAAAAAACAGTGTTGTTAAAAGATATAAATATCAAAGAAGCTACGGAAGAAAATAATTCTTCAAATAATAATTCAAGCAATAATTCTGCAACTACTAATACAGAGACACCGAATAATTCAGCAGAAGGGAAAAATGAAAATTCTGCAGAGGAAAGAGAAATTGAAGAAAAAATTGATTATGTAGCAAAACAATTAAACATAGATAAAAGTTCTATAAAATTAATTGAAACGGCAGAAGGTAAAGCATTTGTATATCCACATGGAGATCATAGCCATACTATATTAGTTAAAGATATAGATACATCTAAGCCATTAGCAGATCCACATAGCAATTCAGGAGCTGAGACGTTAAAAAAATTAGGATTCGATGATGATATTATCCATGATATTCAACATGCTTCAGCGGATACTGATTTTCCTGCACATGAAACAAATGTAGAAAAAATGAAAGAATGGTTAAAAACTGTTAAATACTTAAATATAGGTCAAAACAAAGATCCTCTTAAGAGAAACGGTTTAGAACTAATGCCTAATATAGAAGTTCTTGGTATTGGATATACTCCTATCGACGATATTACACCTGTTTATAAATTTAAAAAATTAAAACAATTATACGTATCAAGAACAGGTATTAAAGATTATTCATTTATAAAAAATATACCAACATTAGAGGGAATTGATTTTTCTGAAAATGACATTCAGGATATATCATTCTTAAAAGATTATCCAAACTTAAAATTAATATCTGCGGCAGGGAATAACATTGAAAATATCGATGTATTAAAAAATCTTACTAATTTAGAGTCGTTAAATTTAGATAATAATAAGATTAAAGATATATCAGCTCTAAAAGATTTAAATCATCTAAGAGCAGTTAGTCTTGAAAATAATAACATTACAAAGTTAGATGCATTAAGTAATAAAAATGAATTAGAACGTCTGTTCTTATCTAATAACAGCGGTTTAGAGTTAGCAACTCTAAAAAATGATAGTTTAGAGCAATTAACGGTAAATAATACTAATATTAGAGATTTAAGCGTTGTTGCTAACTTACCTAAACTAAAAAAAATAGTAGCAAATGACAATAAAATAACAACACTATCTCATTTGAAAAATGCTAAAATTTTAGAGAGTGTAGAAGTTAACAATAATAAAATCGACAGTTTAGATTTTGAGAATAGTACAATTACAAGTTTAGAAATCAAAAACAATAAACTAGAGGATATTAACAATGTTCATAAACTACCTGCGCTTGAGAATTTAGATGCTAGTGGAAATAAAATTAGTGAATTTCCATCTAATAAACAAAATAAACTTATTAATTTAACAGTTAATAATAATACTATTAGATCATTGGAAAATGTAAATAATCTTACAGCATTAAAATATTTAACAATGTCAAATAACTATGTATCTACATTAGCATTGAAAGAGAAAAATAAAACTCTAGAGTATCTAGATATAAGTCATAATACTGTTTCGAAAGAAGAATTAGAAATTCCAAGTGGTGGAAATATTCCAAAAGGAATAATGAGTAACTTTGAAAAAGTCGAAAGTGGAGATATAAAAGAGAATTATACTTTAACTGCTGATTATATTACAGAACAGGCAGAAAAACTTCAAGAAGAAATATTGAAGCTAAAAGATGAGAAAAAATTAGCTCCGGAAGTTGCTGATGAATTAAAACAAAAAGCACGTATTATCTATCTTGATATGTCTTACAGTGTAGATCAAAGTAGAAATAAACAAATTGACTTAGAAAAACAATTGAATGAAATAAGAAAACGAGTAAAAGATAATCTAGTTACTCCAACTACTGAGGTAGCTAATAAGGAAGATTCAGCTGCTGAACATTCTAATAGCGAAGCAGAGCATGGAACAGAAGCGCATAATCATAATGAAGCGGAGCACGAATCAGAAGTGCATAATCATAATGAAGCCGATGAACATGATTTTGTATTCGATGCAAACAATATAGTAAGTGAGGAAGGGGATGGCTATATTGTAAAACATGGAGATCACAATCACTTTGTTAAAAAATCTGATTTATCAGCTAAGCAACTAGAAGAAGCAAAAGAATTTTTAGCTAAGAAAGCAGAAACTACAGCAACTGTAGATAAAGCAACATTAGATAGTAAGAAGAATTATATTGCTCTATTCTATGGATTAAATGCTAGTGATATTTCAGTTGATAATAATGCGTTAGTATTTAATTATAACGGATCAGTTAAGCGCATTTTACTTAATGATATAACTGTTCCAGCGATGAGTTCAGATTTGGAAGGAGATTTTGAAAAAGAAATAACAGCTTTAGCAAGTAGTATGAATACAACTGTTGAACATATTCAAGTACAAGATGGACAAATGATAGTAAATCATGGGGATCATAATCATTATTATCCAATTAAGAGTCCAGGATGGAGAAC
The DNA here is from genome assembly GCA_963525505.1 of uncultured Gemella sp. Classification (GTDB taxonomy): domain Bacteria; phylum Bacillota; class Bacilli; order Staphylococcales; family Gemellaceae; genus Gemella. The sequence continues at coordinate 2,135 of CAURKK010000099.1, read as the reverse complement.
ATATAATCAAAACAAAATACCTTATATAGAAATACCTAGAGTAAGTGGTAATATTGATGAAGCTGTTGTTAATAGTAAAGTAACAGAATTAGAAAATAAGGCACAAACTGTTTTAGCTAATAATCCAACAAAATTAAGAAAAGTGTTAAATTGGCTTAATAATTTCAGAGATGTTAGTCTAGCGTGGCATGTAACAGGAACAGATGGATATTTACAAGCTCTAGATAAATTTGAAAAAACTCAAATAGATATATAACTCTATATTAAATAATTTATAATAGTGGATTAAGACGAGGGGATCTTAGTCCACTATTTTATTATGATAAAGAAATATTAAAAATCTCTAGTAGTTTATGTAAACTCCTAGAGATTTTATTTATGTGTTTTTATTTATTGTTTTAAGGAGTGACTCAAAATTCGTGATTTTGGGTACATATCAAAATCGATTTTGTCGAGTCCCCCCTGCAAAGTTTATTAGATATCTAAAAAACTTTCATAAAGCGAATTTAGATATCAATAAACCACTGCGTCTATGAGTTATCATATACACTTTTTTAAAATTTAGGACTTTTGGGCTAGTCTCTTTCAATTTTTGTGATTCCACGCATGTATGGACGTAGAACTTCTGGAACTGTGATAGAACCATCTTCATTTTGATAGTTTTCAATAATTGCTGCTAAACAACGCCCAACTGCTAATCCAGAACCATTTAATGTGTGGATAAATTCAACTTTCCCAGTGTCCTCACGTTTGAAACGCATATTTGCACGGCGTGCTTGGAAGTCAGTACAGTTAGAACATGAACTAATTTCTTTATATGCATTATAGCTTGGTAACCAAACTTCGATATCATAAGTTTTAGCACTTGAGAATCCAGTATCTCCAGAACATAAAGTAATTACACGATATGGTAAGTTTAATTTTTTAAGAATGTTTTCAGCATGTCCAGTCATAATTTCTAATTGTTCATATGAATTTTCAGGTTTAGCGAAACGAACCATTTCTACTTTATTAAATTGGTGAAGACGGATTAATCCACGAGTATCACGACCAGCACTTCCTGCTTCAGATCTGAAACATATACTGAATGCTGTAACACCTTTTGGTAACATATCTTCAGTTAAGATTTCTCCATTGTAGTAGTTAGTTAATGGTACTTCGGCAGTAGGAATAAGTGTTAATCCTTCAGACTCAACAGTATACACATCCTCAACGAATTTAGGGAATTGTCCAGTACCAAATAATGCAGTTCTATTAACTAATTGAGGTACCATAAATTCTTCATATCCGTGCTCAACGACATGAGTATCAATCATAAAGTTGATTAAAGCACGTTCAAGAAGAGCTCCGGCTTTCTTATAAAATACAAATCTACTTCCTGAGATTTTAGCTGCGTGTTCAAAGTCAGCAATATCTAATTCTTCAACTAAATCCCAGTGAGCTTTTGGTTCGAAGTTAAACTCTCTAACTTGGCCAATACGGCGAACTTCGATATTTTCATCTTCATCTTGCCCGATAGGAGTTTCATCTGAGATAAGGTTAGGGATTCTAATGATTTTTTCGTTGATTTCCTCAGCGATTTGTTTTACTTCGATGTCACGAGCAGTGATTTCATCAGAAACGTGTTTCATATCTGCGATTACATCTGAAGCATCTTCACGTTTTCTTTTTAAAATAGCAATTTCTTCACTTTTTTTGTTACGAAGTGCTTTTAGATCTTCTACTTGAACAAGTAGCTCACGACGTTTTTTATCTAAGTCGATAAGTAAGTCAACAACATCTGTTTCTAAGTTTCTAGCTGCTAATTTTTCTTTCACCATTTCAGGATTTGCTCTAAATAATTTAATATCTAACATATTTTTGTTCTCCTTTTGTATTATAAATTTTAAATTGAATTTATATATAAAATAAAAAATCCCTTACGTCAAAGACGTAAGGGACGATTAATTTCTATACCGTGGTTCCACCCAAATTCAATCTAAATAGATTCTTAAAATTTAATTTGATATCATCAATAGTAGAATTTTAAAATAAACAATAAGTACTTTCAGCACATGTACTCTCTCTGGGAATGTTTTTAGATTAAAACATGTCTATTATCAAATTTTATATATTTATTTAAACTAATTTTACTC
>CAURKK010000098.1:0-5530 GCA_963525505.1 uncultured Gemella sp. | reverse complement strand
ATATTATTTAAATTCTGAATAAATAGTGTTTATAGTTTTTTCGTAATCATCGTTATGAACACCTACGATAATGTTAATCTCATCATTTGTTTGTGAAATTAGTGCAATATTTACTCCAGCTTCCCCTAGTGCTTTGAATAATCTGCCAGATAGTCCTTTTGTATTTTTCATTTTTTCACCAACTGTAGCAATAAGCGAAACTTCATGAGTAACATTTACTTCATCAGCTTCAAGAACAGTTTTTACCTTCGCCACTAATTCATGAATAAATGGTCTCACATTACCTGTTTCTACTACTACAGAAAATGAATCAATTCCACTTGGAATATGTTCAATACTAACATTAAAGTCTTCGAAAATTTTTAACGCTTTACCTATTAAACCAACTTCATTTGCCATGTGACGTTTTTTAATAGTAATAATAGAGAAATCTTTTTTCCCTGCAATACCTGTAACTATTTGTTTTTCATCTAGATGTTTATTATCTGAGATAATAGTTCCTTCTGCTGTTGGATCATTTGTGTTACGAATTTGGATTGGAATGTCCTTATCACGAACTGGGAAGATTGCTTCTTCATGAAGAACACTTGCACCCATATATGAAAGTTCACGAAGTTCTGTATAACTAATTACTTTAATCTCATGTGGATTGTCAATAATACGAGGATCTGCCATTAAGATTCCAGATACGTCAGTCCAGTTTTCATAAACACTTGCATTTGCAATATTAGCAACAATCGCTCCACTAACATCTCCTCCACCACGAGTCATAATTTTAATTTCCCCATTTGGTCTGCTTCCATAGAACCCTGGAATTAGAAGACGGTCGTACTCTTTTACAATAGCATCAAAGGCTGCTTGAGTTTTTTCAAAATCAATCTCACCTTGGTAGTTGTAAAAGATTAAGTCTTTAGCATCTACAAAGTGATATCCTAAATACTCTGCCATTAATAAAGCTGTTAAATACTCACCACGGCTTACTAAATACTCTTCATCAATACCTTTACTAATTTCAGATTTTAATTTAGCAAGTTCACCTTCAATATCAAATTTTAAGTTTAATTCACTTTTAATAGCAATAAATTTATCTTCAATCATTTTAAAGATATTATCAAAATTTATATTATACTTAGTGTGTGCATAACATAAATACAGTAAATCTGTTACCTTATTATCTTCTTTATTCGCTTTCCCTACCGCACTCACTACAACAAAACGACGTGCATCGTCTAATTCTACAATATTTTTAACTTTTTTAAATTGTTCAGCACTCGCTACCGAGCTTCCTCCAAATTTTGATACTCTAACCATCTTAACTCCTTTTTCTAATTCATGTTATTTGTATTTTTATTACTAATATATATTATATAACTATCTGTAGAAAAATCAATAAATTTTCTGAAAAATCTAACATTTATTTTTAATAATCACTTTATTCCTTAATTTTAATTATTTATGAAACTTAGCAACTACAAATTTACTATCTTTTTCTTTTACTTCATTAACTAAAGAACTTAATTGTTTTAATGAAATTTCTTTTGTTCTTACATAGCAGTTTTCTCTATACTGTTCAACACTCTCAACTAATTCACCAGATAATTCAACTGATGAACGAACTAAGTAATTTCTTCTAGTTAATTCTTCTGAATAAGATAAATCATTCTTAATTACTACATCAACTCGAGTTGAACCTTCGTTAATATCAACTATATCTTGAACAATGGCATTTCCTGTAGGAAGTTTTCCTGCTCCTTGTCCGTAAAACTTAAGTTCTCCGATGAAAGAACCATCTAAAGTAATGATATTATTATTTAGTGGTACAGCTGCTTCTTGAGATTCTTTTCCGAATATAGAAAGCATTACAGATGTTTCATACTTCCCATCTTCTACATTTGTTTCTCCAATATATTTAACAGCTAGGTCATACTGTTTTAAATAGTCTATATCATTTTTTGTAATGTTTCTCATAGAGTATGTAGGAAATTCAGGTTTAACATGAATATCAAAAGCAAGTGCATTACTTAAAATAATTTTGTTCACAACATCCCCACCGTCTACATCAGCACTAGGATCAGCCTCTGCATAACCTAAATCTTGAGCAGTTTTTAGTGTAGAATCAAATTCTTGATCATTTCTGTACATGTTATCTAAGATATAGTTACTTGTTCCATTAAAAATACCATAAACTCGTTTCACTTCATCAACGCGTCTAGTTCTTTCTAAGTTTACAAGCCATGGAATTCCTCCACCAACACTGGCTTCAAAAATAAACTTAACATTATTCTTCTCAGCTAAATCAACAAATTCATCTAAATGCTTCGCAGCTACAGCTTTGTTCGCTGTAACAACATGTTTACCATTTTCTAAAGATCTTCTTATAAATTCATATGCAGGATTTAATCCTCCTAAGCACTCAACTACTACCGAAATTTCTTCATCATTAATAATCTCATTAATATCATCTGTAGCAAGATGCATCTTATCTCTACTTCTAGCAAATACGCTCTTCACTTCTATTTTCTTCAATTCTTCTGATTTACCATTAGTTATAATATCATATACTCCACTACCTACTGTTCCATATCCCAAAATCGCAATCTTCATAATTATTTTCTCCTAAGTTCATTATTTATTTTCAATTATATAGTTAAAGTTTATCAAGTATTTTATTTATGTCAAATAAATCAATTTGAAAATTTTCAAAAAATTTCAATTTTTTGATTATTTCGACTGTTTTTATAACTTATTTTGGTGTAAAATTATAATTATAAAAATTAATTAAGTTCTTTTTGTAAAAAACACTTGTATTTTTATAGAGAACATTGTATCATATATACAACGATAAAGCAAGGAGATTTTAAATGATTTACGAAAGTACAAGAGATATTAATAGAAAATTAAATCCTAGTGAAGCTATTCTTCAAGGTTTAAGTGAAGAAGGTGGACTTTTCGTTTTAAGAGATTTAGGAAAAAATAAATTAGATTTAGAAAAATTAATCGGAAAAAGCTACTATGAAGTAGCTGAAGCCGTGCTACGTCTTTTCGTAGACTTTAGCGATGAAGAAATTAAAAAATGTGTAGAAGAAGCATATAGAGGTAAATTCTCTCATGAAAACATTACTCCTCTAGTAGGATTAAAAGATAGCTATGTTCTTGAATTATTCAACGGACCAACTAGCGCATTTAAAGACGTAGGTCTTTCACTTCTTCCACAACTTACAAAAACGGCACTTACAAAAGTAGAAGACAAAAATGATATCCTTATCTTAACAGCGACTAGTGGAGATACAGGTAAAGCTGCACTAGAAGGTTTTAAAGATGTAGATAGAACAAAAATTATGGTCTTCTACCCTAACGATGGTGTAAGTACAGTGCAAAAAACACAAATGCAAACTCAAGAAGGTAAGAATACAAAAGTTTGTGCGATTCATGGAAACTTTGATGATGCTCAAAGTGGGATTAAAGATCTATTCGTTGATGAAGAATTTAAAAAAGAATTACTTTCTAAAAATATTAAGTTATCAAGTGCAAACTCAATCAATATCGGGCGTCTTATCCCTCAAGTAGTTTACTACGTTGTTTCTTACTTAGATTTAGTAAATACAAACAAAATTAAATTAAATGATAAAGTAAACTTTGTAGTACCTACTGGTAACTTCGGTAATATTCTAGCTGGTTACTACGCTGAACAAATCGGTTTACCTGTAAATAAACTAGTTTGTGCAAGTAACAACAATAATGTACTTTATGATTTCTTAACAACTGGTGTTTATGATAAAAACAGAGACTTTTTAAAAACAGTGTCACCAAGTATGGACATCTTAATTTCTAGTAACTTAGAACGTCTACTTTACTACATCAGTGGTTGCGATAACGCATATATTGCTAAACTTATGAAAGACTTAAAAGAAACTGGTCGCTTTGAAGTTACTGGTGAAGTATTAGATAAGATAAAAGACAAGTTCCAAGCTGGATTTGCTGACGATGAACAAACTAAAGAAACTATTAAAGCTATCTATGAAAAAGATAACTATCTGTTAGACACACATACAGCAGTAGCTTACAAAGTTCTTCTTGATAATTTAGATAATGAGCATGCTAGTATTGTATTATCAACAGCGTCTCCATACAAATTTACTGAAAGTGTCTACTCTTCTCTATTCGAAACTCAAGGTGAAGATGAGTTTACTCTTATGAATAAACTTCATGAACAAACAAAAGTTGTTATCCCTGAGAATTTAAGAGATCTTGATAAAAAAGAAATTAGACATAAAGATGTAATTAATAAGGAAGATATGAAGAAATACATCTTAGAGAAACTAGGTGATTTATAATGGTAAGTGTTCGTGTACCTGCGACTTCTGCGAATGTTGGATGTGGATTTGATAGCCTTGGTGTTGCTTTAACACTTTACACTACTTTTAAATTCGAAAAATTAGACAGTGGTCTAGAATTCGTCGGATTTGAAGAACGTTTTTCAAATGAAAATAACCTAGTTTATCAAACATTACTAACTACACTAAAAAAATTAAACAAAGAAATTTCAGGTGTTAGAATATCAATCGATAATGATGTACCGATTAGCCGTGGTTTAGGTAGTAGCTCTACTTGTGTAGTCGCTGGAATATACGGTGCGTACTTACTAACTGATACACCCATTGATAAACAAGAAATCTTTACAATAGCTAACGAAATCGAAGGGCATCCCGATAATGTTTCGCCAGCCATTTTCGGAAGTCTAAGTTCATCTTGTACTACTGATAGTAAAGAAGCGGTAACTGTAAAATATGAGGTCGATGAGAGATTTAACTTCCTGGCATTAATTCCAAACTTCGAAACTTCTACTGAAGAAGCTAGAAAAGTAATGCCAAAAGAAATTAAGCTTCAAGATGCAATCTACTCATTATCACGTATCGGATCGGTTATTAAGGCATTTGAAACTTATGACTTAGAACTTCTTAATAAGGTTATGGGAGATAAAATCCATGAACCTTACAGAAAAGAAATAATACATGAATATCACGAAGTTAGAGAAATTTGTGAAAAAATTGATAGTTCAGCATTTTTCATTTCTGGAAGTGGTTCTACATTAATGAATATCGTTAGCGATACTAACAATATTGAAAAAATAAAAACTGAACTTGCTAAATTAAAATACAATTGGCAAGCAATCTTACTAAAAGTTGATAAAGAAGGAACAGTGGTTCTAAATTAATATGTTATAAATATTAGAACTTCTTCTTTTATTGCAGAGAAGAAGTTTATTTTGAAATAATTTTTATATAAATAAAGGAGAAATTTATTATGCAAAAATCAAGAGTAGCCGTATTAGGGGCAACAGGAATGGTAGGACAACGTTTATTAGTATTATTAGAAAATCACCCATACTTTGACGTAGTTAAATTAGCAGCGTCACCTCGTTCTGCTGGTAAAAAATATGGAGAACTTATGGAAAGCCGTTGGAAATTAGACCACGCTATTCCTGAATACACAAAAGAGTTAGTTGTTGAAGACTTATATAAAATTGACG
>CAURKK010000097.1:0-5546 GCA_963525505.1 uncultured Gemella sp. | reverse complement strand
ATATCAGTTACTTTACTTGTTATTTCAAGCGAAGTTTATATAAAAGTTAGCAAGTTAAATTTTATTTAGTTCAAGGAGGGAAAATGGTATGAAAGATGGACTGTTAAAAGATGTCTTGGTGTTGATATTAATGATTGTTGTAATATTTATTATTTGCATATTTCTCCCAGAGAAAATTCCTGTTCATTTCAATGCAAAAGGAGCCCCTGATATGTTTGCTAATAAATATTATCTTCTGTTTGCTACGGTTATTCCGTATTCTGCTTATTGGAAATTTATACGAGGAAGGAAAAATAAAAAGGTTAAGTGAATATGTATCCATATTTACAAATAGCATCTGTGATAAGAGCAACTGTTTTAAGAGGTAAGTATGTACTGGGGCAACAGATGCATCCCATAAGGACTTTAGCAGAGAGGGAAGAATGTAATCCTGCAACCGTCCAAAAAGCATTAAAAGTTCTTGAGAAACAGGGGTTGATTGTTAGTCGTGGAAGTAAAGGATTTTTTGTTATTGAAAGTGAGAAGAAAATAATTGAGTTAAGAAATCAGAATTTTAACAGGCTAACAAAAATATTGTTTGAAAAACTATATGCCTTAGGATTTTCGGATTCTGAGATTATCAAACTATTTGATAGAATAGAAACTTAAAAAATGAATAAAAATCAATTATGTGTGAAGAAGATAAAGATACTGACTATTTAGATTATTGATAAAATGGAGGAAACGAATATGGAAGAATTTAAACATTTAATGTTAGAAATACCAAAGAAACAAAACATTCCTCTTTTATATAATCTCTATAGTAGGTTATTGTTTCAGATGCAAGCTGAAACACGCAAGTGTAGCTAAAGAAGTATTCTTATTCTTCCGTTTTAGAGGACTTCGTATGCCTAAGTGTAGAAGTCCTCCTTTTTTTGCCTGAAAGACAGTCAGTCAAAAGAAACGGAGGACTTTAAAATGAAAAAAGAATATTATCTATATGTAGGCGGACAAAAAGTCAAAGTCAGTGAGGCTATATACAAAGTCTACTGGCGGGAAAGAGAACATGAAAAGTATTTAGAGCAGGTGGACAGGAAAACCTACTTGCTCTTTTTTTCGTACTTGGATCAGGATGGACATTTTGCAGATAATATCATTGATGAAAGTGTTGATGTCGAAAAGATTGTGGAAACACAGATGATGATTGAAACCGTCAGAAATGCTATATCACAGGAAACCACATCATCTCTTAGTATAAAACTAATTTTACGAAGTACTAAGATAGAATTAAGAATTTTTTTAAACTAGAGCTCGTTTAGCATCATAAAGAGAATTTAAAATAACGTAATAAAGTTAGATAAATATCTTTTTATGATTATTTAGTCTCAACTTAAGTTCCAGTTAAAAAATTAGTTTCAGGTTAAATTTCAGTTTATAATTTTAACTGGAATTTACTTTGGGAATTAATAAGAGACATTTAATTGCTCCAATAATCCATTGTACATTTGACAAATCTCTTATTATGGTATATAATATTGATAATTTGAATAACACATCTTTAATGTGATCCAGAGAGGTCAGCAAAGATTTATTAATTGGAAAACCAAGTTTATTTATGCTGTCCTGCTCAATAGAGTAGGCTATTTTTTTGAGGTGAAGTATGAAAAAACGAATTCTTTTCGACGAAACAATGATTTCTAGAATGATTACTAGAATTGCGAATGAAATTATCGAACAAAACAAATTAGATGATATAGTTTTAGTAGGTATTCAAACTAGAGGGATTCATATCGCCAAAAGATTGAAACAAAAAATCAAAGAAATTGAAAATACTAATATTCCAGTAGAAACACTTGATATAAAATTCTATCGAGATGATTTAGAAAAAATAAGTGAAGAACCTGAAATAAAAGTTCCACGTTTTAAACTTGATTTGACAAACAAAGTTGTAATTATTGTAGATGATGTTCTTTATACAGGAAGAACTGTAAGAGCAGCGATAGATGCTATTATTGATGCGAGTCGTCCAAAAGCAATTCGCCTTGCGATTCTTGTAGATAGAGGACATAGAGAGCTGCCAATTAGAGCAGATCATATTGGAAAGAATATTCCTACTTCAAAAAAAGAGAATGTAAAAGTTTATTTGAAAGAAGTAGATGATGTTGAAGAAATATTATTAATTTAAATATAAAATCTTTTTAAGGTAGTCCAGAGAGGCTAACAAGGGATTGAATTTAAAGTTTATACTTTATTTGAGTATAGCTATATTTAGGTATAACTATGCCCAGATAATAACTTGAATTTAATAGTTGATGAACAGTCATACCTTGTAGCCAGCTGGATACAAGGTATTTTTTATACAAAATGGAGGAAGTACTATGAGAAATATAGTAAAAATGTCAGACCTAACAAATGAAGAAGTTTATGAACTGATAGAAAGAGCTTTAGAGTTGAAAAATGGTAAGCAGGTAGAACCAAGAGAAGATCTATATGTAGCGAACCTATTTTTTGAAAACTCAACTAGAACTAAACATAGTTTTGAGGTAGCTGAACACAAACATAGATTAAATGTTATAAACTTCGAGGCTGCAACATCATCAGTAAATAAAGGTGAAACATTATACGATACTTGTAAAACGTTAGAAATGTTAGGTTGCAACATGTTGGTTATTAGACATGGTCAAGATGCTTACTACAATGAATTGACTAACTTAAATATTCCAATTTTAAGTGGAGGAGATGGTAGTGGAGAACATCCTAGCCAATGTTTACTTGACTTAATGACAATGTATGAGAAGTTCGGAACATTCGAAAATCTTAATGTAATCATCGCCGGAGATATTAAAAATTCTCGAGTTGCAAGAAGTAATTACAACATGCTTACGAGATTAGGAGCAAGAGTAAGATTTGTTTGTCCTGATATTTTCAAAGACGAGACACTTGGAGAAGTAGTAGACTTTGATAAAGTAGTTGGAGAAGTTGATGTTTGTATGTTGTTAAGAGTTCAACATGAAAGGCATGACTCTAAGATGGGACTAAGTAAAGATGAATACCATAATAACTTTGGATTAACTAAAGAGCGCTATGAAAGATTAAAAGAATCTGCAATAGTGATGCATCCAGCACCTGTTAATAGAGATATGGAAATAGCTTCGGAACTAGTTGAAGCGCCTAAATCGGTAATCTTTGAACAGATGAAAAACGGAATGTTCATGAGACAGGCAATGATAGAAAAAATAATTAAAGATAATAATTTATAAAGAGGAGAAGAATATGTTACTTTTAAAAAATGGTAAAATTTTAGAAAATGGTATATTAGTAGAAAGAGATATTTTAGTTGATGATAAAAAAATAGTAAAAATCTCTGAGAACATTGAAGAAAACGAAGCTAAGGTATTAGACTTAGAAGGGAAATTTGTTTCACCAGGATTTATAGATGTTCACGTGCACTGGAGAGAACCAGGGTTTGAATACAAAGAAAACATTTATCATGCTTCAAGAGCAGCAGCTCGTGGGGGATTCACTACAGCAATGCCAATGCCAAACTTAAATCCAGTACCAGATAACTATGAGAACCTAAAATTACAACTAGATATTATCGAACGTGATTCAGTAATTAGAGCAATACCATTTGGAGCTATAACAAAAGGTGAAGAAGGAAAAGAATATGCTGATTTCGAAGAATTAGCTGAGCATGTGTTTGCCTTCAGTGATGATGGTAGAGGAGTACAAGATGCCAACATGATGTATGAATCAATGATGGTTGCTGCTAAATTAAATAAAGCAATCGTAGCTCACTGTGAAGATAACTCATTAATCCGCGGAGGATGCATGCACTGTGGACGTAGAAGTCGTGAATTAGACTTACCAGGAATTCCTTCAGTATGTGAAAGTGTTCAGATTGCACGTGATGTTCTTTTAGCTGAAGCAGCAGGATGTCACTACCACGTTTGTCACGTATCTACTAAAGAATCAGTAAGGGTAGTAAGAGAAGCGAAGGCAGCAGGAATTAAAGTAACTTGTGAAGTGTGTCCTCACCACCTAATAAGTGATGAAATGGATATCCCAGAAGATAACGGAATGTGGAAAATGAATCCACCGCTAAGAGCACGTGAAGATAGAAATGCTCTAATTGCAGGTTTATTAGATGGAACAATCGATGTAATAGCAACAGACCACGCACCACACGCTACCCATGAGAAAGACTTATCTATGAGAAAAGCTGCATTTGGAATTGTTGGAAGTGAAACAGCATTCAGTCAACTTTATACGAAGTTTGTAAAAACAGGAGTATTCTCACTAGACTTACTAGTTAAATTAATGACAGAAAAAGTCGCAGATACTTTCGATTTACCATATGGACGTTTAGAAGAAGGTGGATTTGCAGATTTAGTAGTAATCGACTTAGAAAAATCACTGAAAATTGATCCAGAAAGATTCTTATCTAAAGGTAGAAATACACCGTATGTAGGAGAAGAAATTTATGGAATACCAGTACTAACATTATGTGAAGGTCAAGTTGCATACAAAGATAGCGAAGTATTTGAAGTTTAAAGAATAAAAAACTTAGAAAGAGAGAACAAAGATGTACAGTTACGATAGACAACTAATTTTAGAAGATGGAACAGTATATAAAGGATATGGATTCGGTGCAAATAGAGCACTTGCGGGAGAAGTAGTATTTAACACAGGTATGACGGGTTATCAAGAAACACTTTCTGATCCATCATACAATGGACAAATAGTAACATTTACTTATCCATTAATCGGGAATTACGGTATTAACAGAGATGACTTTGAGACAATTAATCCTAGTATTAAAGGACTTATCGTTAGGGAAGTTTGTAAAAAACCTTCTAACTTTAGAACAGAGTACAGTTTAGATGAAGTGCTAAAAGAACTTAACATTCCAGGGATTTCCGGAATTGATACACGTAGTTTAACAAGAAAAATAAGAGAACACGGTACAATTAAAGGGATAATCACTGACCTTTGCATGAATCCAGAAGAACAATTAGAAAATCTTAGAAAAACTGACTTACCAACGAACCAAATTGAACAAGTATCAACGCAAAAAGCATTCTTATCTTCAGGGAATGGCTACAGAGTAGTTTTAGTAGACCTTGGTATGAAATCAGGAATATTAAGAGAACTTAATGAACGAAATTGTGACATAGTTGTTGTACCTCATAACGTAACTGCTGCGGAAATTTTCAGATTAAATCCAGATGGAATTATGTTAAGTAATGGACCTGGAGATCCAGAAGATGTACCAGAGACAATAGAGATGATTAAAGAAGTTATGCCGAAGATTCCAATTTTTGGGATTTGTATGGGGCACCAACTTATCTCACTTGCTGCTGGTGCAAAAACTTATAAATTGAAATTTGGTCACCGTGGAGCAAACCACCCAGTTAAAAACTTATTAACAGGAAAAGTTGATATTACTTCACAAAACCACGGTTATAGTGTAGATATCGAATCATTAAAAGATACAGACTTAGAGCTTACTCACCTATCAGTAAATGATAAAACGTGTGAAGGGGTACGTCATAAAAAATACCCAG
>CAURKK010000096.1:0-5563 GCA_963525505.1 uncultured Gemella sp. | reverse complement strand
ATTTAGGTCTTTTGAGTCGTCTCGAGCATAAACAAAAATAAGATTCCATCCAATAAGGACGGAATCTTATTTTTAAAATTCTATTTTTCTTATTTTTTTATCTAATTCAGCAATTGTTTTAGCATTCATTAAGATCATTAAGAATTTAATTTCTTTTTTCCATTTTTCAATTTCTTGAATTAAAGCATTTTTTCCTTCGTTTATAAGAATTTCTAAAAATATTTTAGAAACACCAACCGCCTTAGCACCTAAAGCTAGACATTTAACAACATCAAGTGGATTTCGAATACCTCCACTTGCGATAATGTCAATTTTATCTTTATAAGAGTAGGCTATTTCTAGGCTTTCTGCTGTAGTATAACCAATTCCTTCTAGGTAAGTTGATTTATCAGTTCTTCGTCCATTTTCGATTCTTGCAAAGTTTGTTCCACCCATTCCACTAATGTCTACAGCGTGGATCTTTAAGTCGATGGCTAGTTTAATAGTAGCTTCGTTCATACCAAAGCCTGTTTCCTTTAAGATTACAGGAATAGGAGATTTAGAGCTGACTTCTTTTAGGTTAGCGTACCAACTTTCGAAGTTATGATCACCTTCTGGCATAACGATTTCTTGAAGAGGATTAGTATGAAGTTGAATATATTTTGCTTGTGATTTTTTAATTGCTTCTAAAACAAGTTTTGGATCTTTATCTAAGCCTAAGTTCACCGAATATCCTTTTGGATAAGCTTCTTCGTCCTCTTTACTCTTAAGAGCAGGAGAATATGATCCTGGGAAAAATTTAATTCCACATTTTTCACTAACTTCCATAAAGTCTTGATTAATCTTATTACAATCTTCCCCGCCAGCAGTAATGGCATTTATGAAGAATGGAAATTCCCAACAATCACCACAAACTGATGTAGAAGTATCAACATCGTCTAATCCGAAAAGGGGGATACTGTTGTAATCAATTGCGTATGAGTCTAAGCTAGTTACTTTTGTTTTATCAGCAAGCGCTAGTCTAATATGATCTTTTTTTCTCATAATTAATCCTTTCTTAATATATTATAATTTTTCTAAGTTCAGTTGTAGCTGATACTTATTGTTATTTTTCTCGAATCCTAATACAATGTCACCACTACCTGAACCACTTTGCTTACCAGCCGAATGACTTTCAATATAGTTTTTCATTGCTTTTGTTTCCATAGGTATTTTTGAGAAACTTTCTAAATAAAGTAGATTTTCTCTAAGTTTTCGTATAGTACTTAAAGCAGATGTAGCATCTGTTTCTTCTAAATTCTCTTTTAAAGTTTTCACTAGTTTATTAGAAGTTTTAACAAAAACTCTAAATTCTTCTTTGTAGTTGTCTTTATGTTTTCTCCATAGTTTTACGTGTTCTTTTGTATCTACAGCTTCCCCCGTCCAACGTGCTAGTATGCTTAAATCAGCTTTTGGATGAACTTTTTCGATACGAAGACCATCCCAATCTGTGTTTATTATTTCTTTAACAGACTTTTCTTGACTTATCATATTATTAACGAATTCAGCATTGAATTTCTCATAATATGTAATACCGTCATTAATGCTTGCAGCAACGTCTCCCATAGATCCACTTAGATTGTGTTTGATATTGAATAGGGCAACTAGCTTGAAAATAGTTAAATCGTTGTAAGATACATTTTCAAATGATAATATAGCACGCGCTATAGCTACAAGTACGGCTCCAGAAGAACCTAAACCATATTTTTTATCGTCATTGTGAAGTTCATTGTAAATAGTAAGAGAAAATGTTTTATTACAATTTGTATATTCTGTTAAAAATAGAATAAATTGTTGAACAAGAGTGAAGTTACTATTCTCTTCATGAAGGCCAACAGAAGTTTTATTGATAGTATCGAAGATAGTAGTTTTATCACTTTTTTCTACAAATACTGTAATTTTTTTAGGAACACTTGTTATTAGTGCAGAAGCGTAATCCTCTAAAATCGCATATTCTCCAGCGAGATAGAGTTTACCGTAGGCTACTCCATGCACAAAATGATTTTTTTCTTCCATAATTTTGAAATTTCCTCATATAATTTGTCTTGGTCTTCCCTTAAGTAAAGTACCTTCACATTCGGACCAGCATCCATTGTGAAGTAACATTTATAACCTTTAGAACGTAGTTCTTTTACAATATCCATCGCCATATGACTCTCTTCTGTTAAGAATGAGAAGCTAGGAGTAGATGTAGAAGTAGTACCATGCATAGCTAAAGCATTACTTTCTGTAATTTCGCCAATTTTTTCGAAATCGGCATCTTTTAAAGCTTCTTTCATTAATACGAAATCACCTTTAGCTTTTTCAACCCAAGCATCAAAAGTTGTTGATGTTTGAACGCAACGTTCCATAGCAACACGACTAGAAATTTTCTTTCTATCCTCGTTAACTACAAGAACCATCATTCCAAAATCTAAAGAACATTCTAATTCTTCAACACTTCCATCTTCAAGCCATGCAGCAAGTTTATAGAAACTTCGACACGAAGAACCAGATCCTTCTTTAGCCATTTCAACTAATTCTTTAGTAGTTTTGTTTAATTTAAAATATTCATTACAAGCAAGAACTAAAGCCATAGTACCACTAGAACTTGAAGAAAGCCCTGCAGCAGTAGGTACAGTATTATAACTTCTAATAGTTATGGATTCACGATTAGTTGGTGTGAATTTAGAGATGAACTTAATCATTTTATCTACTTCTTCTTGACTTTGTTTTTCGTCATTGATATAAAATTCATCAACATTATTGTTATTTTTTTCGATTTTTGTTTTTGATAAAAGATTGTCTAATCTTAAAGAAATATTAGGATTATAAGGTAAGACAGGATCTTTAGATTTTTTTCCCCAGTACTTTACTAGGGCAATATTAGCATAACCTAAACTGTAACTATCCATGATGAATATCCTTTCTCTTTTAATGCATTTTGAATTTCTAATACATTTTCTTTTGTTTTGCTAAGACTAATGCAACATCCACCAGCGCCACCACCAGTTAGTTTAGCACCGACTGCATTATTATTTTTACAAATTTCCACAACCTCATCGTTACTAGCGTGACTTACCCCAAGTTTTTGTAATAAGTCGTGGGCTTTGTACATGTATTGTCCGACAAGATCGAGGTCTTTATTTTTTAATGGTTCGATTACTAAATCAGTGATTTCTCCTAATTCAGCAATATATTTTTCATATTTATCATAATTATCCGCTATATGTTTTAGAGTTTCTTTAGTAATTCCAACAACACCTGTATCGATAATTAGTAAATAACTATTCAAGTCAAAATCTAATTCACTAGCTCCTTCTTTTTTAGAAAATAAAAGGGGAGTATCACTGAGTACTTGATTAACATCTATACCACTAGGATTACCGTGAATAAATTTTTCGCATTTATTTGCAATTTCTCGTACATTTGGGAGTTTTTTGGCACGTGCAATAGCGATACTTAGCGCAGCAGAAGACCCTAGCCCACGTCCTACAGGAATAGTGCTAGTTATATTAATTTTTGTTTTTTTATCAATTCCACATGTATCAGCGATAAAACTTAAAATTTCATCACGTTGTTGAATTGTCTCTGTGTCTTCTAATGCAACTTCGACGTTCATCTGAGGAAGGGGAATAGTTATTCCTTTATATCCATAAACGACGGCATGTTCACCGAAGAATATTGCTTTTGCGTGTGTCATAAATTTAAAAACTCCAATTTTTATTTAAGTATTATTTTAAGCTATTTAATTAAAAAATAACTAAGACTAAAAATACTTTTATATGTACAATAATTATACTTTTAGTATTAGTTTTTGTCAAACGTACGAACAATAAAAAAGATGAAATTATACTTGAAATAACAGGTGTTATAGTGAGTATAATTTCATCAAAATTAATTTAATATGTATGACATGGAATACCATGCGGTTCTAAGTGCACTAAAGTTTCACAATAATAGAATTCTTTAGAGAGTGCTTTTTCAATATTAACAGTAATATCGTGACTTTGTTTAACATTTAAAGAAGGCTCAACGGTAACCGTAATATCGATAAAGTATAATAAGCCATGAGTTCTACCTTTCGTATCGACTATCGAAGTTACACCGTTGATGTCATTTACAATATCATTTACCTTATCTATCACTTCAGAATCTACACCATCGGTAAGAACATGTGTAGATTCTTTGAAGATGCTAACTGATGTGTAAATAATAAGTAATCCTACGATAATTGCGACTACTGAATCAGCTATTGGAATACCGATATATGTAGCAATAATCCCTATTAGTGTACCAATAGAAACAAGTGCATCACTTAGATTATCAAGGGCAGCAGCTTTAAGTGACTTACTACCAATTTTTTTAGCAAGGCGAATATTATAGAAATATACACCAAGCATAATTACACTTGCTATAAATGCTACAACTGCTGATAGTATGCTAGGTTGTTCAATCGTTCCTGAGATAATTTTTTTTATCGCGTACATTACTACTTCAATTCCAGCGTATAGCATAATAAATGAGGCTATTAATGTAGATATAAGCTCGGCTCTAAAGTGACCATAAAGGTGATCTTCATCTGCTGGTTTTCTGGAAATCTTCAAGCCGATAAGAACGCAAACTGATGAAATCACATCGGTAGCATTGTTAATACCATCGGCAACTAAGGCTGAAGATTTAAAAAATAGACCAGCGCAAAGTTTTAAAATGGTCAGCAATAAATATGACAGAATACTAAGTTTGGCACCTTGTTCAGCACGTTTTAATTTATCGAAAATCGAATTATTCATGGCTTCCTCCTAAAATAATGTTTTACCATTATAACAGGTTTAAAAAAATTATTCAATAGAAAAAATGTTATTTTTAAATTAAAATTATTTCTCTAAGGTGAACTTTTCCGTTAGAAGAAGTAACGGGATAAGTATCAGGCTTAATATTGACTAACAAAATAGGTAAGTATATAATAAAAATATGAAACAATCTCAAAGTGAAAAAGCCTATGAAATAGCTAAAAAAGCCCACTTAGGACAAGTCGATAAAGCTGGAGAAGATTATATAAAACATCCTGAAAAGGTGGCTAGTTTTGTAAAAACAGATGAAGAAAAAGCAGTAGCGTATCTTCATGATGTTATTGAAGATACAGAACTAACATTAGAAGATTTGGGTGAATATGGCTTTTCTAAAGAAGTTATAGAAGCAGTTGATATTATAACTAAAAAGAGGGGAGAAGACTATCAAAGTTATTTAAATTCAGTAAAGAAAAATAAACTTGCAAGAGTAGTAAAATTAGCAGACTTACGTCATAATTCTGACTTAACAAGATTAGCGAAAGTTACTGAAAAAGATATAAAGAGAAAAGAAAAATATCAAAAAGCTATTGATTTTTTAAATTCTTAGAGGGTAGTTATTAATAATTAGGTATTTATATATAAAAAAGACAAGGCTTAAAAACCTTGTCTTAATCATTATACCAGCAGCCGGGGTCGAACCGGCACGATGTTGCCATCGCTGGATTTTGAGTCTAATATTATTAGTTTTAAATCTCAGAAATATTGATTTTATA